>CAZOCA010000475.1:0-3566 GCA_964578105.1 uncultured Pararhizobium sp. | reverse complement strand
TTGCTGACCTGGCTCAGTGTTCCCGACACGACCATAATCACAAACAGACAAGCCAATGCAGCTCCGAAAGAAGCGCCAATTTTGGCAGCAAGTCGTCGCCCGCGCGGAACGCCGACTTTGCTCACATCTTTCGGAAGTTGCTTAAAAATACGTGTCACCAATTCTTCAGAAATTTATTGTGCGTGCTCAACGGACGTGATGGTCCAGACCCAACGGTCTTTGTGGACTTCCGTGTCATATTCAGGATGATCAAGGAGTGGATAGACCAGCCGGACTGGCCCTTGCGTACGAAGGTTTAATGGCTTGCCATCCTGACGTGTTGCCAACAGCAACGGGCCGTCTGTCCAGTCCTCTCGCGGGATGGTTTGCGTGTAATTGTCTTTTGCTCTCACCAGAACTGCTTTGGCATCATCAAGACCGACCTTCTTAAGGAAGTCGCGAAACAAGATGCCTTCAAAAACCAATTGGCCTTTTTCCCATGGCGAGTTGGTTGTTACGCGCAAAAGCCCGATTGATTCCAACTCCGCGACCGACACAGTGATTGTGCCATTGGCTCCAATCACTGTAACGGACGCATCTGGCAATGGAGCAGTCTCCACGACAGCTGTTTCAATGGCGCTCACTGAGCCTGGCACAGCGCAAACCGCCACCGCCATTGCAGTCAGTGTGAAAGTACAAAATGTCCTGATCGAATGCATGCAGTCTCCCCCGCAGATTTTTTACGCAAGATAGGTTACGTGTGGGGAAGACAAATAAGCGCTTGAAATTAACGAACAGGCCCTCAAAGATCGTTAGTAGAGGCTTAAATTGAAGCCGTTGCGCAACTCTATCATTTCGCTTTACCATGCCTTATGGCCAAGAAAGTGCAGCTCAAAACGCAAAAAAACGAGGCGAGTGTCCAAACCTTTGTCAGCACTATAGAGGACGCGCGCCTGCGCACAGACAGCGAGCAGCTTCTCACGCTGTTTGGAGATATCACAGGGGTCGAACCCAAAATGTGGGGTGGCTCCATCATTGGGTTTGGTGAATACACCTATTACCGCTCCAATGGAGATCAAGGCGCCTATCTGGCAACCGGCTTCAGCCCGCGAAAAAGCGGGCCGACCATCTACATAATGCCGGGCTATCAGAATTATGATGCCATCCTGCAAAGGCTCGGCCCATACAAGCTTGGCAAATCCTGTCTCTATCTGAAGAGCCTTGAGAACATTGATTTGACTTGTTTGAGGGAATTAATCGAGACCGGGCTGAAGGACCTGAAACAAGGTCACGCAACCAGCTTTGATTGAATACAGCGTTTGAAATACCTTGATTGCGCCAACAGTTTCAATTTGATCGCTCTCAATGCTGTTGCCCCATACCGGACACCTGCCCCGTCAAACGATTGGCGGTTTTCAGTGCACATGCCGTGGCTTCGCACATTTTGGGCAATATCATCCATTCTAAGGCCCAGGCGCTTCCGGAGCGTTCCTGTTCATGCACCAGCGCCTGATGCAAGGCCGAAATCTGAACCGCATTGAAACGCGCCAGTGTCACAAGCGTTTCTGCCGCAATCGGATTTTGCTTGTGAGGCATGGCAGAAGAACTGCCGCCGCCCTTCAAAACCACATCATCAATGCCCTGCTGCGCCATCAGGCAGATATCCTGCCCCATTTTGCCGAGCGTACCAGTGACCATTGAAAGCCAATTTGCGTAATCCACCAGATTATCGCGCTCAGTCTGCCACTGATTTGCAGGATTGCCGAGGTCAAGCGAAGTCGCCATCTCTCCAGCGATTGCTGCCGCTTTTTCACCCAACACATGATTGGTTCCAACAGCACCACCCAGTTGTAAAACGCAGATTGCAGAACCGACCCTTTCCAACCGTGTCAGGTGCCGCTCCAATGGGGTCTGCCAAGCCCTGACGCGGTCGCTGACACTGATTGGCAGAGCAGCCTGCATTCGCGTGCGCCCCATCAAGCTGTTTTGACCATAGACGTGAATCAAACTCTGCAGAGATCGGTTTAAAGATCTGATATCAAATGAAAAATTCCTATTTACACCCTTGAGACTAAGCGCAAGTGCTGTATCCATAAGATCCTGGCTGGTAGCGCCAAAATGAACGTCTGATTGATATGGGACGCCAATATGAGCCTTGAGCTGGCGGACAAATGCAGGAACCGCAAGGCCGTCAGTCACTGTTTCCGCGCGGATTTGCTGTATGTCCGGCTTAAAGGAACGACATCCGGCAATGATAGCCACAGCGTTTTCGCTGTCTATCAGACCATGTGAGCCAAGCGCGTCTGTCAGAGCAATTTCAAACAGGCAGAAATGCGACAGAAAGACTTCGCCGGAAAATGCTGTCGAGACAGTTTCATCCCCCAGCAAATCCCCGAGCAAGGCATGCTCAAACATCAAAAAACACGGTTTCCAGCGCGCCCTGCAAATGTATGTCAAACAAATAGCTGTCGCCCCCACGAGCGGCAATCAATGTCTCTCTGCGCGTTGGCTCGGCTATGCTGGCCAAGACAGGATCCGCAGAATTGGCTTCCGGTTCATCCGCAAAGTATAGCCGCGTCGAAAGGCCCAAATTGATGCCCCGCGCAACGATCCAAAACGAGATATGAGGTGCTTGCATCCGCCCGTCAGATGCAGGCACACATCCCGGCTTGATTGTGTCAAAGGCAAAATGTCCGGTTTCCAGATCAGTCGGCTGGCGTCCCCACCCTGCAAACTCCGGGTCTGCTGCGCCACGGGTCTCATCCGGACTGTTGTAGAGACCTTCTGCATCCGCCTGCCAAATTTCGATGAGGCCATCTTTCACGATGTCATTCGCCCCATCGAAAATCCGGCCTCGGATGCAAATACGCTCTCCTTTGGTCCTGTTCGAGAGCATTTTATGGCCCGGGTCTTCCGCGTAGACGCCTGAAATACCGACAAAATTCGGCGTGCAGCCAATATGGACATAGGGACCAGCAGTCTGTGACGCACTTTCTTTGAAAAGGAATGAATGTGCCATCAATTGCCCTCCCTTCTGTTTTCAAACAGCGTGGAATTGCGTCCGCGCAATATCACATCCAGGCGATAGGCTCGGATATCCATTGGCACTGTGTGCTCCATATCAAGACGTGCGGTGAGTTGATCAATTGCTTTAGGATCATTGATAGAATTGACGATGGGACACAAAGCTATATGTGGATCACCTTCAAAATAAATCTGGGTGATCAGACGTTGGGCAAAACCGCTGCCAAACAATGAATAATGGATATGGGCCGGACGCCAATCATTGCCGCCATTGGGCCATGGATAGGGCCCTGGCTTGATGGTTCTGAACGCATAGTAGCCGTTTTCGTCGGACAGCACCCGTCCACAGCCGCCAAAGTTCGGGTCCAACGCCGCCAGATAGCTGTCGTTCTTGTGCCGATAGCGTCCGCCTGCATTCGCCTGCCAGACTTCCATAAGTGCGCCCGGTATGCCCTTGCCATTTTCATCCAGAATATGACCGTGCACAATAATACGTTCACCAATCGGGCTCTCACCTGGATTTGCAAAATTCCGGATTAAATCATGATCCAGCGCCCCAAGAG
>CAZOCA010000474.1:1600-3567 GCA_964578105.1 uncultured Pararhizobium sp. | reverse complement strand
AAGAAATTCACTGCGGAGATCTTCATCGAACTCTCTTGCAAATTGATCAGACATTACTGGCCTTACTGCTAAAACGAATGACAGCCGGTATCGCAGAAATTTGCGCCCGGCCTGAGATTTGGCCGGACAATATCTGTTGCGCCTGTCTTAGGCAATCACGAAACTAATTTATTACATTAAACGAGTGGTGCTACCCCAAACAACCATTCATGAGCATACAGCGCAAAAACGGCCCAAACCCCTGCCCCTATGACAATGACGAGCAGATCGTTGCGCACAGGCCCTGCCAGAAATGCAAGGCTCATCTGCCGATCGCGCCGCAGCGCTGCAAACAGGACCAGCACTGACCACAGCAGAATCGAACCAAACAAAAGAACTTCGTGCGACATCCCATTGATCAGCAAATGCGCGATGGCCCAGACCAGAACACCGACAGTCATGGGGTGTCTCAGATTTGCTTTGATACGGCCAGCAGGCAGATAGGCCGCTGCCACAAACACAAATGCCAGCAGCGTCAGCAGCGCAGACACATGCAGCAACGCAAATGGCGGCACCCAGACAACACTCGCATTTTCTGCAGCCGGGCTGAAGCCCATGACAATCAGGATCAGGCCAGCAACACTTAAAACAGTGTAGATTGCCCGCCAACTGCCGGCGCCAAAGGTGTTGATGGCCCAGACCCGAACAGGTTCAAAGAAAATCCGTGTTGAATGGATTCCCAGGAACAGGATGAGCCCGATGATCAGTAGCGTCATGAAAGAATGCTCCATGCTGCAAAAGGTAGAATCACCTTTTGATATAATTTCGCGCGCTCTTTTTCAATAAATTGCCGGTTAAGGCCACCCGTCAGCGCCACAATTTTTCGTGTTTAGGCAGCCGATCCCCAGCCCGTTTCTTTTCGATAAGGAGAATTGGATTGCCCTAGTGAACTTCCAAAGTCACAGGTTGGAATTGTACGTTCGTGATACAAGAGCCTATCCTGCGATAAATTCGATTGATTTCCCTGTTGAAAGCAACTGGTGCCATGACGCTATCCACTCAACAAATCGCCGCGTTCAAAAAAGAGTTGCTGCAGCAGCGCGCAGTGCTGGAGTTGGCAGCAGAACAAACCGAAGCAGACCGGGCACCCGTCCCTCTGGATCAGCAATCCGTCGGGCGGCTGTCGCGTATTGATGCCATGCAGGTTCAGGCCATGTCTCAGGCGCAACAGCGCAAGCGTGACACAGATCTGCGAAACATCGTTGGCGCACTGAGCCGGATGGAAGACGGCGAATTTGGTTATTGCACAAATTGTGGCGAACAAATTGCCCTTAAGAGATTGGCGGTCGACCCGTCAGTCAGACAATGCATTGCGTGCGCCTCCAGCAACGAAACATCCTAAATTTTGCATTAATCACAAAGTGTTACAGAATTTACCTAACATAAAGAAGCCGACCCTAATGTGCATCCAGCCGAAGTTTTCGATAAGGATCCACTATGCCGTTCTCCAGTTTTAAAAAGACAGCACTGTTATTCGCTTGCAGCCTGTTGCTCGCGCTACCGTTAAGCATCGGCAACGCAGACGCTGCAAAAGTTGTCGCCAAAGTCGATATTTCTGATCAAAAGATGCGCGTTTACATTAACGGCATACCCAGACATTCCTGGAAAGTGTCAACAGGCCGGAGCGGATATCGCACACCGATTGGCAGCTACCGCCCAACCCGCACGCACAAGATGTGGCATTCACGCAGTTACAATATGGCGCCAATGCCCTATTCGGTGTTCTTCCATCGTGGCTATGCGGTTCATGGCACCAACCATGTTAGCCGTCTTGGCCGCCCGGCCAGCCACGGATGTGTTCGCCTGCACACAAGCAATGCAAAACGCTCAAGCCCTTACAGTACAGCTGATAACCTAAACCACAAGTATAAAACCCTATAAAAAGCAATCCAAATTAAAGAAAAAATAAACAAAACGCTAAAGCATAA
>CAZOCA010000474.1:0-1590 GCA_964578105.1 uncultured Pararhizobium sp. | reverse complement strand
CAATAGGATCTAGATTCAATTCAGTGAAATTGAACTAAGCGAAGATCGGGAACTACTGCCGGTATCGTCGGAATCCGACGATACCGCCAAACCGACCAGAACCTCTGGTTCAGTTCCAAATGCGCGGCGATAGTCTGCTGCCAAATCAACATTTTCAGAGAACGAACCGGTCCCGGAACCGCGCTTGACGATGGTTGTACCGCGCCCAGAGAAGTACGGGCTTGGTACATAACTGCCTGCACCGTGCTGACCGCCATGCACATAAATGAGCATGCGACTGCTGC
This sequence comes from uncultured Pararhizobium sp., assembly GCA_964578105.1. GTDB lineage: Bacteria > Pseudomonadota > Alphaproteobacteria > Rhizobiales. The sequence goes on along the minus strand of CAZOCA010000474.1, from coordinate 1,306 downwards.
GTTTTGTCAAAAGGCTTTTGATATTCGGGGTTTTACCAGCACGGCTGGCCGTCTTCTGATCTGTGAATACAAAATACAATGCAATATTCCGATCATCGCCACCTTTTCTTGCCAGATTTGTAGGTGGTACAGATGATTGAACAGACCAGTTCCAACTGGCTTTGGTCGCATCACGCGCGGCTTCCGGGACAGGCTTGTAGATCACTGATGAACTCTTTGAGGCTTCAATGGAAAGAGTTCCTCCGCCAAACCCATATTTCGTTTTTGGTATGGATCTGAAATTCACAGATTTCCAACCACCATCAAAAGCCACCGTTTCCGCGCTCGCCAGTGAAACCGGTGCCACGACGAGTGAAGCTGACATGGCGATGAGTGCAGCAAGACCTGAAATCCTGGAAGTCATAGAGTAAATCCTTTTTGTTACACAACGTCTTAAAGGAGTTACGGATCACGCGCGCTCATGGATGAGTCACACTATTGTGATTGGTTGCATCCAGGCAGGTTTTGCTGCCTGACAGCGGATTCCAGGTTCCCAGCCATCTCAAAATTATTTCTATTTAAAATCGTATTATTTTCTTATGCACACGTCTGAGAATATGCCTGCCCATCTTTGAAACGAAAAATGGGGGCTGGAGAAACATGGCGCATTGGGGAGAACGACTGTCCACAATCCTTAAAATCCGCGGGTTCCAGAAGTCCTATGCAATAGCCCACGCGCTGGGGGTGAATGAAAGCACGGTCAGCCGCTGGAAAAAGGGAGAGCCCATTTCCATGCAGCACGGTGTTGCGCTATGCCGCTTTCTGGGTGTTTCCATGGATTGGTTGTTTCTGGGCGAAAATCTGGAAACAACATCATTTCCAACGAACGAAGTTCTCTTGACCATGGAACTGGCACGGCTTCTGCGAAAGCATCCGCCAGCCGTAACCTCCGCGATGATCCACCTCGTCGAGGTAATAACGTTGCATACCGACGACTGACAATGCACCCGGTGCATCATTTTGCGGCTTATCTTGCGCCCCACGCAACACCTAACAGGACGACCTGACTCTTCTTTATGCAATTCTAAATTGCGCAAACTTGGTAAAATTCTACCCAAGAATGCGTTTGTCTTGAGGGAAATCTTACAGCTGAAGGGAGTTAATTATGCCGCAAATTCACAGTGTTGTCGTTCACAATCTCAACAATGGGATGCAGTGGGTGACACAGCACCAAGCAAGTTTTGCAGGCCCCGATTGGGTGGCCTGTAACGCCATTCCGCAAAATCCTCCGCCAGGTGGATTTTTGAACAATAATCATAATTACCAG
>CAZOCA010000473.1:0-3585 GCA_964578105.1 uncultured Pararhizobium sp. | reverse complement strand
CGCTGAACAACGGGCCCGAAACCTGGGTGTTACAAACATGAGCATCCAGCACTTTGCGCACAACAAGGATGCAGCAAAATTGTATAGCCGTATCGGTTATCAGTTTTCAGCCCAAAGCTCTGCCCTGTCTCACCCTTGCCAACTTTACTATACAGGCAATATGGAATTGCTCTTCAAGGCCCTTTAAGCAGAGTTTGGCTATCTGTTTCCAGCAGTTAGCCAGGCTCTTTTCATCCAATCGATATCGTGTCGCGCTGGCAATGCAAAGGGTTTGACTTTTACGGGCAAAACGAGGGCGGCACGATCCCAGTGGGGCGCCAATTCTTCATAAGGAGTTGGTTTGCCAATTTGAATGTCGCGTTGTGTTCCCATGCACCGGGCCGATTTTCGGCATCGCTTCAAGCGCTTGCTGATCAAAGTTGAGATTCAGATTCAGGCTCTTTATGGCGAAGTCGAAGCCTGAATTGTGTTTTGGTTGTTGATCAATGGAGGCGCGTTTGAGTTTTGGCTGATCGCCCGGATATTCAATTGTCCAGATGGCGATCAGACGAGGGGCCTACTTGCACAGTCGGTAGGTGCCAGATTTGCCATGTTTGCCGAGGTCCAGATGAAAATGGTCTCGATGATGACGGTCCGCATTCGGGCCCAGAACGGTGGTGAAATATTGGCAAGCGCCAGCATTGACTTCCCGTAGGAAACGACGTTCTGCCCGTTTTCCATTCCACCCGCTGGCGACATTGATTTTCTTGCCGTTGGCCAGCGTGAAGACACTGATGTCAATTGCATTGCCGTAACCATGCTCGGATAGTTTTGCGCCTTTCACACCATTGCGGGTGCGGCATGCGAACGAGGCTGCAACACGCAATTGCGCAATGTTACTGCCAAAATGTTTTTTGGCGGCCGGCTGCACGACGGTCTCTACCCACTTTGCGGTCGCCAGTCCAACGCTTCGCTGAACATTTGCTTGAGGGTAGAGCTTTACAGTTTGAGGCACACGGATGCCGGCTAATCCGACAAGCTGCCGTTTGGGGCAAGAACTGCGCAGGGCAGATGACGAGACTTTTGTCAAAACCAGTGGAGCAGCCACTCTTGGTTTATTGGTTCGTTTCGGCAGAACCGGCCTGACTGCCGCAAGTCTTTCCAATGGTTTTCTGGGAATTGCTTTGCGTGGCGCTGGAGCAACTGTTTTTGCTTTTGGTTTAACCCCCGTCAACGGCTCAGGCGGACGTAGGGGCGCAAAGGCAAGTGCAGACAGTCGTTGTCCAAAACTGTTCCCAGGTTTCCTGGTTTTGGAGACTTGGCTTAAATTGGAACGTGGATTGGCGCTCAGTTTTGCGCGTGTACTCGATCCCATATTGGGGCGGGGACGGGGAACGGGACCGGAAATGCGAGCGCTAACTGAAGGTCTTTGTGACGTTGCGGTTTTTTGTTGGGTTTTTGGCTTCTGTCCACGGACACCATTGATCTCGCCCCTCAATCGTTTGAAGATGCCGATCACCGAGTTGCCGCGCTCAGCGGTCTGCTGACCGAGAGCTGCAGGTACATCCACGATCACGATTGCTGAGGACAGAAGGATTGCGGTCAGCAGCAGTCGCGGGAGGGCCGTCTTCTTTTGCATATCCCGGTGATTCACTTTCGTTTGTCGATCTTAAACAATTCGTTTGGCTTGCATTTGTGGCTAAAAGGCGTCTTTTTAGCGACAATTGTGTCATCCGCTTACATCACGCGAAGAAAGCCATCTCACTTATGCTTACGAAGTTCCAACCCAATCAGACTTACTCTCTGACCGCATTGAACGGCCATCGCTCAAATGGTCGTGCTACCGAATCCGATATTCAGGATTTGATCGCACAAGGTGCGGCTTCTATTGCTGAAAAAGACCCGGATATCAAGGCTTTTACCGCCCAAATCCCGCTCGCTGATGTGGGGCGCATGTCTGATTTGCCTTTGTTGGGTCTGCCGGTTGGTGCGAAGGACATTATCGAGACATCAGAATTGCCAACACAGAATGGGTCCGTCATTTATGAAGGGCATCAACCGCGTGCAGATGCCGCTATTGTGCGTCTTGTGAAACGTGCAGGTGGGCAAGTGACACATAAGACGGTAACCACCGAATTTGCCTTCCTGCAACCTAACAAAACCCGTAATCCTCAGAACCTAAATCACACACCTGGGGGCTCGTCTTCCGGGTCGGCCGCTGCGGTGGCGTCAGGCATGCTGCCATTTGCAATTGGAACGCAAACTGGTGGCTCGATTATCCGCCCGGCAGCCTATTGTGGCACATTTGGCTTTAAACCAAGCTTTGATGCATTGCCAACAGTGGGCACCAAAACGTTTTCGTGGAGCCTTGATACCCTTGGTCTTTACGCGCCTTCGGTGCCTGATATGCATCTCTTTTGGTCCGCGCTCATGCAATCCAAAGAGCCATTGAGAACACCGGATAAACCGTTGACCCTGGGCATTTTACAACCAAATGTTTGGGATGAAGCGTCGGCTGATGCCCAAGAAGCCATTGCAAAGGCAACCGAAGCATGGGTTTCGAAAGGTTTTAACGCGGCAACAGTTGCATGGACGGATTTGTACAGTCAGGCATTTGATGCCCATAAGACCATTCATGACTATGAAGGTTACCGGGCGCTTGCCTGGGAAATGGATGTACATCCTGACAAGCTCAGCCCGGTCCTCATGGAATGTCTGAGAGAGGGGAGTACTGTGACCCGTACGGCATATCTGGAGGCACAGCAGATTGCAGCGCGCGCGCGCCGGTCACTTGCCAGCACACAGAACACAGTGGATATAATCATTACGCCATCTGCTCCAGATGTTGCGCCTGAAACCCTGAACAGTACGGGTACATCCATATTCAATCGATTTTTGACGCTGATGGGTCTGCCTTGCATTCATCTGCCAGCCTACCAGACCGAATCAGCATTGCCGATTGGTTTTCAACTCGTGGGCAAATCGCAACAGGACGACACATTGTTAAGCGTGGCTAATGATCTTTGGAAGGCTTTGTGACGTTCTTTTTTGATGGTCTTATAGAAGACAATCTTGCTTAATATGACCGGGGAAAAGTTCAAAGACCGCAACGCAGTAGAGGCGGAATATCGCGGCGCCAGTTTTTCTCTTTCGCAGTGCAGCACATTTTTTTCTTTTCAATAAGGCTGATTTGGCAAAAACTTCGTCTCACGCTTTACAGCGGAGGATTGAAAGATGACTAAGTCAAATGCGTTAAGAGCAACTAATTTTGCTCTTCTGTGTGCCGCGTTTCTGTTTATCGGGGCTATTGTGCTGGGTGCCGTGTAGGCAGCAATAGCTACTCCGCATTGGGACACCTTAGAAGGGTTCCACAGTCTGGGCAGAAAAGGTCGGGCAGTACGCCCGGCCTTTTCTTTTATGCAAAATCGTGGTGATACGAACTCACGCAGCAATGCTTTGGATTGTCTTTCGAACAGCAGAGAGTTTTTCTTCGCCTTCGAACATCAAGCGATCTGCGGCGATGACTTCCACATCGTGTATGCCAATGAACCCAAGAACATGTTTCATGTAATTTGTAGCAAAATCCACTTCAGACCCACTGACCAC
>CAZOCA010000472.1:0-3619 GCA_964578105.1 uncultured Pararhizobium sp. | reverse complement strand
TATGGGGGGGGGGAGGCAGGCCCTGTGCCTGCGGGGACTTACCCTTTGCTCATTCGCCAAAGGTAGCAGGACCACAGTGAAGCCATCTGGGGCGCGTCGTTCTGGAAGAAGGCCAGTTGCAACAGCTGCCGCTAGACCAAGGTGTCAATGTTGCCTGGAACAGCGCCTGGGGCGACGATGTCTACGACATCATCTTCACCCATGAAAATGGCGACCAGATCAAAACGGACGCCCAAGGGCCGCTCTTCCTTGCGCCCGGCAAATACAGTGTCGCCCTGCGCCTGACAGAACATGGCCACCGCGCAGCGCCGTTTGGTACTGTTGAAGTCACAGAAACAGGTTTCGCTGATGCCATGCTGACATCCGGCATCACATTTGAAACCGCCATTGAAGGCAAATTCAAACTGATCGCAACAGATCTGGATACAGGTGAAGAGGCCACAATGACCAATCGCTGGGGCCCGATGCCGCTTGGTGCCGGTCGCTACAGCTTCGACCTTCATCTGGAAGGCAACAAGCGTCAGACCATTGTCCCGGAACTTGAGATCATGCCCGGCCAGTTCATCACGGCAAAGATGTAAGAACCGGCGAGATCAGCGCTTCAACAACAACTTCAAATCATGGCCCGGGTCTGCAATCAGATCCGGGTCAGCTGTTCGGCCCATCTCGATCAACTTTTTGCCAGCCATATAGGCGCGCCCATCATTCACCGCGTCAACGGCCAACAATTCGTCACCATGAAAATACCAGAAGGACGGGGCACTTCCTGTCCCGTTTCGGGTCACCACGCGGTCAAACCCCATGTTCAATCCGGCAATCTGCAATTTGGCATCATACTGATCTGACCAGAACCATGGCTTTGCGACGTAAGGCTCCCTTGCGCCAGTGATGCTGCCTGCCGCAGCCTCCGCCTGAGCAATGGCATTCCCAACACTCTCCAGGCGAATATGGCTGTCACCATGTGGAAAGGATGTACAATCGCCTGCCGCATATATACTCGCATCCGAAGTCCGGCACTGCGCATCAACCACAATCCCGTTTTTCACCTCAAGACCAGCGGTTCCTGCAAGCCCGGCATTGGCATCAACGCCAATGGCAACAATCACCACATCCACATCCAGTTCGGAGCCATCAGACAATTTCGCGCCACGAACCCTGTCTGTCCCAATCAGGTGATCAAGACCAACGCCCTCACGCAGATCAACACCATGACTGTGATGCAAATCCCGGAAAAAGGCGGACGTTTCTGTACCGGCCACCCGCTGTAAAATTCGGTCGCCCATTTCAATCAGCGTAACCTGCAGGCCGCGCTTGGTGGCCGAGGCCGCAGCCTCCAGGCCCAGATAGCCGCCGCCCACAATCAGAACCCGCCCGGGTTTGCCATCGGGGCGCTCCCCTGTTGCAAACAGGCTGGCTGAAATTGCGTCTACGTCCTGCGCGCTGCGCAGAGTGAAGACACCCTCAAGAGCGCCACCGATTTTTGCAGGCAGCTTGCGCGCGGCACTGCCAATTGTCAGTGCCAGAGCGTCATAACCACGGGTCGTGCCATCTGAGAATTCCAAACGTTGATTGACCCGGTCAATGCCCGTGACCTGCCTGCCTGTCAGCAGATCAATGGATTGTTCCTCATAAAAACTGGCGGGCTTCAGCAGCAGGCTGTCAAAGCTTTTGTCACCCAGCAGATAATTCTTAGAAAGCGGTGGCCGTTGGTAAGGCGCAACCGGTTCTTCGCCAACCAGAGTGATCGCTCCATCATGTTTCAACGACCGCAGCCGGGCTGCCAGAGAAACACCTGCCTGTCCGGCACCAACAATTGCAACGTCCATTTCACACCTGATCAAACAAGAGAAATTGATTTCGGTTTGCAGTAGACATGATTTCTACAGCAGACCGCTGTTTATTACTTTTGCGCTCTATCCCGTCAACGCTGCATTTGCAGCCAATTGACCGCTTCATGCTTCCAATGCATGCGGCCATCATCCCACCAATCACAGGCAGCATCTGGGTCACCTACCTCCTCCAAACATGCTCGACCCAGACGATCCCTGGCCACAAGACTACCGATTGAAAGACACCTGAGGTGTTGGATAAAACCTTTCAGAATGCATCAGTGGCCAGCCGACACACGACTTGACGAGTATTTGATTGGGGTTCAGTCTGAACCACACTCAAAACACACCATGGCGCATAGAGGGGCAAAATCATGGAATCACTACTACCGATTATTATTCAACTGGTGAGCGGAGCCATCGGCGGTAACGTTGCTGGTAAAACACTCAAAAATCTGGACCTTGGCACGCTTGGCAACTCACTTGCCGGGATCGTGGGCGGAGGTATAGGCGGCCAGATATTGACTGCAGTGCTGGGCATGAGCAGCGGCGGCGGCCTCGATATAGGTTCGATCATAACTCAGGTCGTTGGCGGCGGCGTTGGTGGCGGCGTATTGCTGGCGATTGTCGGTGTCGTTAAAGGCATGATTAAAAAATAAATATTGTCGGGCTCTGGAACCGCCTGATCCTGATTGTGGCATTTCCAGAGCTCAGCTTTTCGATACGGAAATTACAATTTTCGAGAGAAACCCACCTCACCTTGCTGGGGTGAAAGACGTCTCTCTTGCACAAATGTGCAGTTTATGTGAATATTCACTGAATTTGATTATTTAAGGTATCACAGTCACAATGCAACCGGCCGATTTCAGAGTTTCGAAACTGCCAATGTTCCACTTGAATTTGTTGGAACGCCAGCACCGGCTGAATGCAAAACGCGTCTTGCGCCGCCACGGCATCGATCATCGCATGTGGCGCATCATGGTGATGTTGCGCGAAGAGGATCACCAGTCCGTGCATGATCTGGCAGCTTTTGGCGGCTTTGATCGGTCCACCCTCAGCAAAATCGTCGATGCAACAGAGGAATGTGGTCTGGTTGAACGCCAGGTTGATAAACTGGATCGCCGTCGCTCGACGGTTAGCCTGACCGATAAGGGCAGCGCCATGATTGACAGGGCAGCACCCGATATATTGAAATTGTTTGACGCTTACTTTGAGGACTTTTCGCCAGCCGAGGTGGAACAGTTGATGGAAATGGTCGTCAAGCTGAAAACGGCCGTGCAAACCCACGGTCTGGAACTGGAAAGGGGCCTTCTTAGGGAGATCGCGTAACAGCAAATGGCCCACTGGAAGGCTCGTTACGCAACGGAGGAAATTATGCGTCTAATTATCAAAACCCTGCTTTTGGCAGGCCTGTTCAGCAGTATTGCTGGCATTGCTAATGCGAACACCAGACTGCTGGTCAATTGCTTCTGGCCACCGCAGCACTATGTCTGCCAATCGGTTTTACCCACTTGGCTTGCCGAAGTTGAAGAAGCCACAGAAGGACGGGTTCGCGGTATCATTCCGCCGAAATCCGTTGCCGCACCACCCGAGCAACTGAATTCCGTTGAAAAAGGCATCGCAGATGTTGCCCCGCAGTTTAACGGACTCATCCAGGGCCGCGTCACCGGACCATTGGTGGCCATGAATCCATTCATCGCAACAACCGATGCACCTGCTATGTCGGAAGCTTTGTGGGAAACCCGAAACAAGTTTTTCCCCGACGAATTTGAGTCCGTACATCTCCTGTC
>CAZOCA010000471.1:0-3627 GCA_964578105.1 uncultured Pararhizobium sp. | reverse complement strand
TGGCGGAGAGACAGGGATTCGAACCCTGGGTACGCTTGCGCGCACAACGGTTTTCGAGACCGCCCCGTTCGACCACTCCGGCATCTCTCCGCGAGCTGTTTGGCATCAAGCCCGAAAGGGCCAATTCGTTGTGGTCGTCAAAGCCGGCGGACCATACACAGGGCATAGTGTGCAGACAAGGGGGGTAATCCCCTGTAAATTGCGTTTTTGCAGAGGCTTTGATGCATCACATCTTGACAAAAGTGCCGGTTTCCCATCTATAGCAGCGCGAAGGGTGGCTTTTGGCCGCCTTTTGTTGTTGTACGATGAGATATCGGCTCACAAGAAGCTGTCCTCACATTTAATGTACACATTTTAACCTGCATCTTTTTTTAAAAGGTGCTGACTGAAAAAAGTTGGCTGACTCTGGCTTGTCTCAATTGTGAGATCCAAGGGTACAGTTAAGCGGAGCATGGAGAAAAAATATGTTCGCAGTCATCAAAACAGGCGGAAAGCAATATCGCGTTGCCGCCGATGATGAGATTACGATTGAGCGTTTGGCTGGTGAAGCTGGTGATACGATCGAATTCAAAGAAGTTCTGATGGTTGGTGGTGCAGATGCGCCGCTGATTGGTGCGCCAACAGTTGATGGCGCCAGTGTTGTGGCTGAAATCGTGCGTCAGGCACGTGGCGACAAGATCATCATCTTCAAGAAGCGTCGCCGCCAGAACTCACGTCGTCGTAACGGGCACCGTCAGGATCTGACGATTGTGCGCGTGACAGATATTCTGACCGACGGAAAGTCTGCACCGAAGAAAGCCAAGAAGGCTGCTCCGAAGGAAGATGAAGCGCCGAAGGCTGAAGAGCCCAAAGCTGCTCCAAAAGCAGAGAAAGCAGCTGCTGCTGCGCCTGCAGCTTTGTTCACAGCCCCTGAAGGCGAGCCGGATGATCTGAAAAAGATTTCCGGTGTAGGTCCGGTGCTTGAGAAGAAATTGCACGGTTTGGGTATCACCAAATATGCGCAGGTTGCAGCTTTCACCGAGGAAGATGTGACTCGGGTTGATGATGCCTTGTCGTTTAAAGGTCGCATCGGTCGTGAAGACTGGATCGGTCAGGCCAAGGTGCTTGCCGAAGGCTGAAACGGCTGATAAAAGAAATTTGAATTTGTATATCTTGTGGGTTTGATTTCCGGATTTTGGAAATCCCGCAGTTAAGAAATTAGGACGAATAGCATGGCACATAAAAAAGCAGGCGGTTCTTCACGCAATGGTCGCGATTCAGCAGGCCGTCGTCTTGGTGTGAAGAAGTATGGCGGCGAGGCTGTGATTCCAGGCAACATTATTCTGCGTCAGCGGGGCACTAAGTGGCATCCGGGCACAGGCGTTGGCATGGGCAAAGATCATACCATTTTTGCGAAAGACATGGGTAACGTGAAGTTCCAAGCCAAAGCCAATGGCCGAACCTACGTATCCGTACTTCCCATGATGGAAGCAGCAGAGTAACCGGCAACTCTTTAAAACCGCCGGTGTCTCATTGACCCGGTGGAATTCAAAATTCCGAATTTTCAAAGGGGAGATGGGGTAACCATCTCCCCTTTCTTTTACTTCGGGATTCCAGGTCATGACGGACGAGAACGACGGTGAAGATTTACAAAGCGACGATATAGACAGCCGGGTGCAGGACTGTCTGGAAGCAGTGACAGATACCTGCCTGCGTCCATGCTGCACGCCGGTTACGCTCAAACGGCTTTTGCTGCGGGCGCCCAATGCGTCGGACACGTTGCAGATTGCCGAGCTTGCAAATAATCCAAATGTGGCAACCCAGACCTCAAATATGCCGCATCCCTACAGCAGTGCTGATGCTGCGGACTGGATTGCTGCTGCCAATGAAAGCCATGAAACCCGATGCGCCTATGTCATCGTTCTGAAATCAGATTCAGATAGCAGCGGACTGGATGAAGGCATTGATCAGGTCATTGGTGCCTGCAGCTATGGCAAGCCATCGGCTGGGTATGAAGGATTTGAAATCGGCTATTGGCTGGGAGAAGCCTATTGGGGGCAGGGCCATGCGGCTGAAGCCTGTCATGCATTGATTGACCATATTTTTGGCCGAACTCTGGCCTGTTCGGTCTGGGCGACTTGCCGTGTGACTAATGCGCGGAGCCGACGAGTGATTGAAAAATGCGGCTTCCAATTCCGCGAAAACGCTATGGTGCATTCGGTTGCGCTGGGGGGCATGCAACCGGTGGAACGTTATGTGCTTGACCGAGGCAGCTGGGAAAGCCTGAAAGCGTGGGGAAGAGACGATGTTTAGAAAACAGTTGGAAGATGTCACGTCGCCTGATCTGGAAGCGGGACATGTGGACATTGTGACAGATCGCCTGCGTCTTTCTCCGGTCGGGCCGGAACACCGTGATGCGGTGGTGGTTGCCCTGTCGGATGAGGATGTGGCGCGGAATCTGGCACAGGTTCCCTTTCCCTATAAAGCGGACCATTTTGATGCCTTTCTTGCGGAGTTTTCAAAAAACAGCCTGTGTGGTGAGATGTGTCTTGCAATCAGTGACTGGAAAACTGGTGTTTTTCTGGGAATGATCGGGTTGCGCAGCGGCCACCCGCATCCGGAAATCGGCTACTGGCTGGCAAAAGCCTATTGGGGCAAAGGCATCATGAAAGAAGCTGCTGCGGCGCTGCTTGACCACGTGTTTGCCATAAGTGATGAGCCGGTTATCCACTCCGGTCATTTTGTCGATAATCCGCGTTCTGGTAAGGTGCTCGGCTTTCTGGGGTTCAAGGAAACCGGCAATAGCAGGGTTCACAGTCTTGCCAGAGGTGAGGATGTGGACCATAGAGACATGGAATTGACACGTGAGGCCTATTTCGGCATTGGCACAGAAGCTGATGGCGGACGCAAACGGGCTCGGACGCGTGGCAATTCCTATGCGATGGATTACTAGGGTCTGGACTCAATTGGGAGGTTGAATTGGTGAGTGTGGTTTTGGTCAGGGTTAGAAGCAAAGACGCAGGAAACCGTCTGGTTTTCCAGCCTTTGCGCCGACATCCTGACCAAAAGCACGCTCATCCCGAAGGGACGTTGTATAGCAAGCCCAACTGCCGCTTCACAGATTTTGAAAAGGCAACCAGCCTTACCTTCAATCTGTTCATAGCATTTGGGCTTGCTATACAACGCCAATTTAAGCTCCCAATTGAGTCCAGACCCTAGGAAATCTTTCCCGAAAGAGTATGAGACCATGAAATTTCTTGATCAGGCCCGTGTTTATATTCGCTCAGGCAATGGCGGTGCGGGTGCTGTGTCATTCCGGCGCGAAAAGTACATTCAGTTTGGCGGTCCCGACGGCGGCGATGGCGGCAAGGGCGGCGATGTCTGGGTGGAATGTGTCAATGGTTTGAACACGCTTATTGACTATCGCTACCAGCAGCATTTCAGAGCCAAGACAGGCGTGCACGGCATGGGTAAAAATCGGACCGGTGCGCGCGGGGACGAAGTGGTTATGATAGTCCGGGTCGGCACTCAAGTGCTGGAAGAGGACAATGAAACGCTGATTGCGGATCTGACCGAAATCGGTCAACGGGTGTTGATTGCCAAGGGCGGCAATGGCGGGTTCGGCAATGCGCGTTTCAAGTCATCCAC
>CAZOCA010000470.1:0-3633 GCA_964578105.1 uncultured Pararhizobium sp. | reverse complement strand
GGTTTATATGATGAATTTGCAACTGCAAACTGTATTTGGGTAAAACTGACCATAGCGATAGGAATTTCCATGAGAAAAAGTTTCTTTAATATTTCGGTAGCCTTACTCTCAACGAGCCTTGTTAGCGGAACTGCGATTGCGCAGGAACAACAATTCGTTTCAATCGGTACAGGAGGGGTTACTGGCGTCTACTATCCAACGGGTGGCGCGATTTGCCGACTGGTCAATAGAAACCGCAAGGAACATGGTATCCGCTGCGGGGTGGAAAGTACCGGTGGCTCAGTCTTCAACATCAACGCCGTTCGTGGCGGTGAGCTTGAATTCGGTGTCGCCCAGTCCGATTGGCAGTTCCATGCCTATAATGGCACATCACGTTTCGAAGAGCAGGGCGCTTTTGAAGGACTGCGCGCCGTGTTTTCGGTGCATCCGGAACCCTTCACAGTTGTGGCGCGGGCTGATGCGGGCATCAGCACCTTTGAAGACCTTAAAGGCAAGCGCGTGAATGTTGGTAACCCAGGATCAGGCCAGCGTGGCACCATGGAAGTCCTGATGGACGCCATGGGCTGGACGATGGGTGACTTCGCATTGTCCTCGGAGCTTCAGGCTGCCGAACAGTCTCAGGCCCTGTGCGATAACAACATTGATGCCATGGTTTACACGGTCGGCCATCCATCTGGTTCTATCCAGGAAGCGACGACATCGTGTGATTCAGTTCTTGTGACTGTTGAAAATGATGCAACTGCAAAACTGATTGCAGACAATTCCTACTATCGTTCCGCGGTCATTCCAGGTGGCATGTATCGTGGCAATGATGAGGACGTTAACACATTTGGTGTCGGTGCAACCTTTGTCAGTTCAACGGACGTTCCTGATGATGTGGTCTATGAAATAGTGAAAGCGGTGTTTGAAAACATTGATCAGTTCCGTAGCCTGCATCCGGCGTTTGCCAATCTGGATCCGCAACAGATGGCTAGCGCAGGCCTGTCTGCCCCACTCCATCCTGGAGCTGAGCGCTATTACAAAGAAGCCGGTTTGATCGATTAAAACATTATAGTGCAGCGCAACCTGGCGCTGCACTAGTAATTCATTGTTGACCTGCGCGGGTGATGATGATCGAATTGCACATGTTTTAGCGGGGCCACATCGTGAGCGATCAGAACAACAGCAATCAATCTTCAAACAATCAGACTCAAGAAAATCAGGTAACGGAAGAACAGGTATCAGGCAGGCAATTCACTGATGAAGAGCTGCAGGATCTTGTTGCCAGTTCTGATGCTGGCGCTCGTGCTCCGACCAATCAAAACGTTGCCTGGCTTATTTCCGGACTGGCTCTTCTCTGGTCGCTGTTTCAGCTTTGGATTGCCCAACCGCAATTGTGGTTTGGTCAGTATCTTCCGGTCCTGAATGCGTCCCAAACCCGCCCGATCCATCTGACATTTGCCATTGTACTGGCCTTTCTGGCCTATCCGGCTTTCAAGAAATCACCACGTGGTCACATTCCGATTTACGATTGGGTTCTCGCCATTATTGGCGGTGGCTGCACGCTGTATATCTTTGCCTTTTCCAGCACTCTGGCGCTCACCGCGCGGTCCGGCCTGCCCACCACAACACAGATTGTCATCGGCTCGGTTGGTATTCTAGTGCTGTTGGAGGCGGCCCGCAGGGCATTGGGGCCAGCGCTGACCATCGTTGGTTCGCTGTTTCTGCTCTATGCCTATATGGGGCAGGGCTGGTTGATCCCGGATCTGATTTCCCATGAAGGGCTGTCCTTCACCGCCATAATCAATGCGCAGTGGCTTGATACGGCTGGCGTATTTGGCATTCCGCTTGGCGTGTCGACCGCCTTTGTGTTTCTGTTCGTGCTGTTCGGCTCCATGCTGGATAAGGCGGGAGCGGGCAATTATTTCATTAAATTGGCATTTGCCGGTCTGGGCCATCTGCGGGGTGGTCCGGCCAAGGCGGCCGTTGTTGGCTCGGCTATGACCGGGCTTATCTCCGGGTCTTCCATTGCCAATGTGGTAACGACCGGGACGTTCACAATTCCGCTTATGAAACGCGTTGGTTTTACCGCAGAACAAGCCGGTTCAGTGGAAGTTGCCTCGTCGGTCAATGGCCAGCTCATGCCGCCCGTTATGGGCGCTGCAGCCTTTCTGATGGTTGAGTTTATCGGCATTCCCTATGTGGAAGTCATCAAACATGCCTTCATCCCAGCGGTCATTTCCTACATCGCGCTGGTTTACATTGTGCACCTTGAAGCGCTCAAGAAAGACATGCCGGCCCTGGGCGAAAGCAAAAGCTTTGTGGGCATGATCGTAAAGTTTCTTATCGGCTTTGCCGTATCTGGTGCCATGTTCACCGCGCTCATTTATGTGGTGCGGTTTTTGCAGGCCAATATGGCGGGAGCAGCCTCGACTATCATGATGGCGGGTTTGCTGGCGGTATATGTTGCGCTGGTGTTTGTCGCATCGAAGCGGCCCGATCTGGAGGTCGACGATCCCAACGCCAAAGAGATTGTCGTCCCAACGGTGGCAGACGTCTATCCAACCGGGCTTCATTACATTCTTCCAATCGTTGTGCTGGTCTGGTTCCTGATGGTTGAACAACAGTCACCGGCAAAGTCTGCTTTTTTTGCAACATCGCTGATGCTGTTCATTATCATCACGCAAAAGCCGCTCAAGGCCCTGTTCAGAGGTGGCTCTGATTTTGGCGGGCAAATTTCCGAAGGCATTGCGGATCTGAAGGAAGGCCTGATTGCCGGGGCCCGAAACATGATTGGTATTGGCGTGGCGACGGCCGCTGCCGGTATTATTGTGGCCACGGTTACCAAGACCCCTATTGGCACCGAACTGGCTGGCCTTGTGGAGCAATTGTCTGGTGGCGTTTTGATCATCATGCTGATTTTGGTGGGCATTTTCTCGCTGATCCTTGGCATGGGTCTGCCAACGACTGCCAACTACATTGTTGTGTCATCATTGATGGCCAGTGTCGTGGTCAGTCTGGGTGCTCAGGAAGGCCTGATCGTCCCCTTGATTGCGGCCCATCTGTTCGTGTTCTATTTCGGCATCATGGCCGATGTGACGCCGCCTGTGGGGCTGGCAAGTTTTGCCGCAGCGGCCGTTTCTGGTGGTGATCCCATCAAGACAGGCTTCACCGCCTTCTTCTATTCTATGCGAACTGTGGCGTTGCCATTTCTGTTTATCTACAATCCGGCGCTTATCCTGTATGGCGTCGATCTTGGCACCACAGCGGGTATTTTGCAGGCCATTTGGATATTTGTGCTGGCCACCTTCGCCATGCTGCTGTTTGCGGCGGCAACGCAAGGCTATTTCCTGGCCAAATCCAAATTCTATGAATCTGCAGCACTGCTGGTTGTGGCCCTCACAATTTTCCTGCCAAATGTCTGGCTGGATACATTCCAAAGCCCGTTTGACGAGTTGCCAGCCAGCAGATTTGTAGAAGCCGTGGGCGCAGCACAGCCGGGTGACCGGTTACGTCTGCGTATTGCCGGGCCGGACATTGATACCGGTGATACGGCGGAAACCACTTTACTGATGAATATTGAAGGCGAGGGTGATGCGCAGTCACGCATTGATGCGTTGGGCCTGCTCCTCATTGAAGACGGAGAAGCCGTGA
>CAZOCA010000469.1:0-3639 GCA_964578105.1 uncultured Pararhizobium sp. | reverse complement strand
AATTGCCGTTGCAGGATCATGATCTGAATTGCCCGAAGCCCGATGCGATATTCATGGGCGGGGGCATTTCCAAGGACCGAATTGAAGCGGCGCTGCGCTTTCTCAAACCCGGCGGTCGATTTGTCTGCAATTCGGTCACAATCGAATCCGAGGCTGTTCTGTTATCAGCCTATAGTGAACATGGCGGTGAATTATCCCGCATCAGCATAGCCCGCGCGGAGCCTCTGGGTGCCGTTCATGGGTTCAAACCAGCAATGCCAATCACACAATGGTTTTGGCAGAAGGAATATGAAGCATGAGCGGAACTCTTTATGGCGTAGGCGTCGGTCCGGGCGATCCGGAACTGATGACTTTGAAAGCTGCCCGGCTGATTTCAAATGCTGATGTCATCGCCTATCCCGCGCCGGAAAGCGGAGAGAGCTTTGCCAGGAGCATCGCTGCCGCTCATTTCACACAAGGCGTAGAAGAGCTCCCCATCGAGGTGCCCATGCTGCCAGACCGGTTTCCTCATGAGGTTTATGAAGGCGCGGCAAACAACATTGCACGGCATTTGAGTGCCGGACGCGATGTGGTGGTGCTGTGTGAAGGTGATCCGTTTTTCTATGGCTCCTTCATGTATCTGTACGATCTGCTGGAGAAAGAACACTCCTGCATTGTCGTACCGGGCGTTTCGTCGCTGACAGCTTGTGCCGCGGCAGCTGGTCATCCACTGGCAGGTCGGAACAGCATTCTAACGGTCATTCCAGGGCCTCTCGAAGATTCAGAAATCGCATCCCAATTGCGCAACTGTGAAGCTGCAGCGATCATTAAAGTAGGCCGTCACATGGGTCGCCTGAGCAAACTTATCGAAGCTGAAGGACTGACGTCGGCAGCGACTTATGTCGAGCGTGCTACATTGGAACAGGAACGCGTTGCACCGCTGGCAGATATACCAGAGAACCGTGCGCCCTACTTCTCCATGATCCTGATCGACAAGGGCAGCCGCCCGGGGCAGTCAATTTCTTCATGAATACCCAACCTGTCATCATTGTCCTGACCCAGGCAGCTCTGCCGCTGGCACAAAAGCTGGCGAAAACTCTGCAGGCGGATATTCACGGTTCCCAAAAACGCCTTGATGGTGACCCGTCGATCAATGTCCAGTTCGATGATGCAGTCTCACATATCGGCGCGCTTTTTACAGCTGGACGGCCCATTATCGGCCTGTGCGCCTCCGGCATTCTGATCCGCGCAGTCGCGCCGCATCTTGGTGAAAAACACAGCGAGCCACCAGTGCTCGCGATCAATGAGAACGGAGAATCCATTGTACCGCTTTTGGGTGGGCATAATGGGGCAAACACTCTGGCCCGAAAGATTGCACATGATCTTGCAGGCCACGCCGCCATAACCACCGCCGGAGATGCACACTTTGGCATCGCTCTGGACGAGCCGCCAAAAGGTTGGACACTTGCCAATAAGTCAGACGCAAAATCCTTCATGGCAGCGTTGCTGAACGGCGGAACGGTCAAAATTCGGGGCAAATTGCCATTTGAAGCAAACAATCTGCCGCAATCAGACAGCGGAGAACTGTTGCTGGAAAGCACGGTGAAACACCAGGCAGGCTCAGCCACCCATCTGGTCTATCATCCCAAAAATCTTGTCATGGGGCTGGGTGCCATTCGCAATGCAGATCCAGCTCGGATGATTGCACTGGCAGAACAGGTTTTGGCAGATGCCAATCTCAGCCCATTGGCGCTCGGTTGTATCTGTTCTCATACGGTCAAGGCAGATGAAGCTGCAATCCATGCTGTGGCTGATCATTTTGGCGTTCCGGCTCGTTTTCTAAGTGCTGAAACACTCGAAGCAGAAACACCGCGCCTTAAAAACCCGTCTGATATTGTCTTCGCGGAAGTTGGTTGCCACGGGGTTGCTGAAGCTGGCGCGCTTGCCGGCGTTGGCGCAACCGGACACCTGATTGTTGAAAAGCAGAAGATAGATCAAGGCACCTGCGCCATTGCAGAAGCAACCAATATCATTGAGCCGCAGACAATCGGCCGCGCCCGCGGTCGTCTTGCAGTTGTAGGTCTTGGACCGGGCCAGCCCGACTGGCAGACGCCAGAGGTGAGCCGGCTGGTAGCGAATGCAGATCATCTGGTCGGCTATTCGCTGTATCTTGATCTGCTGGGCGCGCAGGCAAATGGCAAAACACGCCACGATTTTCCATTGGGCGCGGAAGAAGACCGTGTGCGCCATGCCTTGGTGCTGGCAGGCGAAGGAAAATCGGTTGCGCTTGTATGCTCAGGCGACCCTGGAATCTACGCCATGGCAACATTGGTCTGGGAATGTCTTGATCAGACCGAATTGCCCGATGGTGCAAAACGGGTGGAGATCATCACCACACCCGGCATTTCAGCGCTACAGGCCGCCTCGGCACGCGCTGGCGCGATCCTTGGCCATGATTTTTGCACGATCTCTCTATCCGATCTTTTGACACCATGGGACGCCATTCAGACCAGAATAGAAGCCGCAGCAAAAGGTGATTTTGTCATCGCATTCTATAACCCGGTTTCCAAACGCCGCCGCACGCAACTGGCCTACGCCAAGGAAATCCTGTTGCAACACAGGCCAGCAGATACACCCGTCATTCTGGGTTCAAATCTTGGCCGCACGGAAGAGCAATTGCGCATTGTCGATCTGGGCGATTTGAATGTCGATGATGTGGATATGCTGACGGTCGTGCTGGTCGGTTCCAGCGCGTCACGCAGACTTGCCTTTGATGGCGGAACAAAGGTTTACACACCACGCGGCTACGCCAAGAAACGCGAAACGATCACCAAGGAGGCTGCCGAATGACCGTGCATTTTATCGGGGCTGGACCCGGTGACCCTGAACTCATAACAGTGCGCGGCCTGCGCATCATCAAATCCTGTGAACTATGCCTTTATGCAGGATCTCTGGTTCCCGAGGCCGTCGTGGCCGAAGCACCCGGCAAAGTGATGGATACAGCATCCATGACGCTGGACCTGATCATGATTGAAATCGAGGCTGCGCACGCGCGCGGCGAAGATGTGGCGCGGGTCCATTCCGGCGATCCTTCGCTTTATGGCGCCATTGCTGAGCAGATCCGTCGCTTACAGGCCGCAGGCATCCCCTACGAAATCACCCCCGGTGTACCAGCTTATGCGGCAGCTGCTGCCAAGCTTGGCCGGGAGCTGACGGTTCCTGAAATCAATCAGACAGTGATCCTCACCCGCACTGCCATGAAATCCTCCTCAATGCCGCCGGGTGAGGATCTGGAAATCCTGGGCCAGTCCGGGGCAACACTGGCGATTCATCTGTCAGTGCGCAATCTGCGGGACATTGAGCGTAAACTGATCCCGCTTTATGGCGCGGATTGTCCAGCCATCATCGCCTATCGTGTCGGCTGGCCCGATGAGGCATTTCTGCACGGAACGCTAAGTGATATCCGAGAAAAAGCCCGGCTCGCAAAAATAACCCGCACGGCACTTATCTTTGTCGGTAAAGCTCTGGCAGAGCAGGACGAATTCCGCGATAGCGCGCTTTATGACGGCGCA
Organism: uncultured Pararhizobium sp.; assembly: GCA_964578105.1. Taxonomy (GTDB): domain Bacteria; phylum Pseudomonadota; class Alphaproteobacteria; order Rhizobiales. The sequence continues at coordinate 88 of CAZOCA010000469.1, read as the reverse complement.
CATGCGCATATTCTAAGGCCGAAACGCAGTGCTTGATGATGGTCGGTTGCCTGGACCCTCGGAACAAGTCCGAGGGTGACGGGTTTGG
>CAZOCA010000468.1:0-3643 GCA_964578105.1 uncultured Pararhizobium sp. | reverse complement strand
ATGATGTATTTCCTCTGTCACGGCGCGACATGACCGCGTTCGAGGGTGCGCATCGGGCCTGGACACAGGCCAAAGCATCATCCGGTGTTGATCTCAATGCACTAGACTTTGTTGAAACCCATGACTGTTTCACAATTGCCGAGATGATTGAATATGAAGCGATGGGCCTGACCAAACGCGGTGAAGGCTGGAAAGCAGCGCGTGAGGGTTGGACCCGGAAGGATGGAAAGCTGCCGGTGAACCCATCCGGCGGGTTAAAATCCAAGGGTCACCCGATCGGGGCAACTGGCGTTTCGATGCATGTTATGGCCGCCATGCAATTAATGGGTGAAGCCGGCAACATGCAGATACCAAACGCCGAGCTTGGTGCTGTCTTTAACATGGGCGGTGCAGCGGTATCGAACTACGTCTCCATTCTTGAACGCGTGCAGTAAGGTCACATTTTATGCAACGTAATTCCAATCGGGTCATGAATCTGGCTCATTTTCTGGAACAATCTGCAAGGCGGTTTCCAGAGAGGCCGGGTCTCGTATGGGGTGATTCCGAGTGGTCGTGGTCAGCATTGAATGCGCGGGTCAATGCCATGGCGCGCGCATTGGTGGAAACCTATGGCGTGCAAAAGGGCGACCGAATTGTTGTTCAGTCGCAAAATTGCAATCAGGTCTTTGAATCAGCCTATGCCTGTTGGCGTGTGGGTGCCATCTGGGTGCCTGCCAATTTTCGCGGCAGTCCGGACGATCTGTCCTGGATTGTACGCTCCAGTGGCGCCAAGGGCATGATCATACAATCCGTGTTTGCCGATCACGCAAGCCATTGCGCTGATGATCTGGAATTCATGATATCCATCGGCACGTCCGGTATCGGGACCGACTATGACGCGCTGGTCGACCAGTACCAGGACGCCACGACGCCACTATGCGATGTCGACTATAATGACCCGTGTTGGCTGTTTTACACATCGGGCACGACAGGCTACCCAAAAGCCGCTGTTCTGGCGCATGGACAGATGGCTTTTGTGGTGACCAACCACCTCAGCGATCTGATGCCCGGAACAACTGAAAATGATGCCTCGATTGCGGTTGCGCCACTGTCACATGGCGCTGGTGTGCATATGCTGATGCAAGTTGCACGCGGTGTTCCAACCATCCTGCCTGCATCCAATGGATTTGACGCAGAAGAAATCTGGCAATTGATCGAGCGTTGGCGCGTCAGCAATTTATTCACGGTTCCGACCATTGTGAAAATGCTTGTCGAGCACCCCACCGTTGACAGCGTTGATCACAGCTCGCTCCGACATGTCATTTATGCTGGTGCGCCAATGTACCGAACCGATCAGATTGCTGCGTTGGAAAAACTGGGACCAGTACTGGTTCAGTATTTTGGCCTTGGTGAAGTGACCGGCGCAATTACCGTATTGCGCCCTGATCTGCATGAAGATGGCAGCACCGAAGTGCGCCGTGAAGGCACATGTGGCACTGCCCGCACTGGCATGCAGATACAGATTCAGGACGCTAACGGCAACGAAGTCGCACCGGGTGAAACCGGAGAGTTCTGTATCATCGGACCTGCCGTCTTTTCAGGCTATTGGGACAATCCAAAAGCCAATGCCGAAGCCTTTAGCAATGGCTGGTTTTGCACTGGCGATGTGGGACACATGGATGCAGACGGATTTTTCTATCTGACGGGCCGAAAATCCGACATGTATATTTCCGGCGGTTCAAATATTTATCCACGCGAAACCGAAGAAAAATTTCTACAGCATCCGGAAATTTCCGAGGTGGCAATTTTTGGATATCCCGATCCCAAATGGGGGGAAATTGGAATTGCAGTGTGCGTGCCTGCCAATGGCCAGACGATCGACGCTGATATTCTGCGGCATTGGCTGGCTGGAAAGGTCGCGAGCTACAAGATGCCTAAGTCAATCGTGTTCTGGGATGAATTGCCGAAGTCCGGCTACGGCAAGATCACGAAAAAACTTGTGCGCGCAGAATATGAACGACTGTTGGCAGAAGGCGCGCAGACATAATGCGTTACATCCGGCAACCCGGCGCGGTTGAGCCAGAACGCCATTTTGTCAGCCTCACGGATGCGGTCCCGATCACCATTGAGTTGGAGGCCGGGCAAACTGTGCTGCCAGCACTCGCTGCAAAGTTGGACGGGCTTGGTGCAATATCTGCCTATCTTTCTGTCCAGGAAGCCAATGTGCGCCAGCTGGAATTCGTCATGCCCGCGCCCTCCCCCGATGATGATCATACAGCCTGGTGGAGTGAGACGTATTCCTTGGCCGGATCAGCGCGGATCAAAGAGGCCGGGCTGGTCGTCGGCTGGCGAGAAGGCGGACCCTTTATCCATTGCCATGGCTCCTGGACTGACGAAACGGGCGAGCAATTTGCCGGACATATGCTACCTGATCGCTGCATCATAAAGGACATGGCGACCTTCACCGGGTGGATGTTTCCAGATGCCCGATTTGAGGGCCAGTTTGATCCGGAGACAAATTTTACATTGTTTCAACCAAACGGAACCGCCGCAAAACTCGATGCGCAAGCGGCTCTGGTGCGTTTGCGCCCGAATGTGGAAATCGGTCAAGAACTGGTCAAAATCTGCGAAAAACTGGGTTGGGCAACAGCTGAAATTCACGGTCTGGGCAGCCTGATTGGCGCTTCCTTTGACAATGGCGACGCCATGGAAAGCTACGCGACGGAATTTCTCGTGCGGAAGGGATCGATCAATCTGGAAGGCCCGCAATCTGGCGCAGATATCGACATTCTGATTGTCGGTCTGGATGGCGAAATCATGAACGGCCCGTTGCTCAAGAACGACAATGCTGTGCTGATGACGTGCGAATTGGTGTTGCTGCGGTCGGAGCAATCCTGCTGACCCGACCGCACCTCTTCTCTATGCGTACCGAATCCCTGTTTCCTTTATCTTCATGCGGCTGGTTGCGTGGTGCGCAAAAGACATGCGGTGGTCCAGCATCACATTTGCGTAATGCAGAAGTTCGCTCGCGTGGGATGGCTCTGCGGCCAGATTGTTAAATTCCTGCGGGTCGGCCTGCATATCAAATAGCAATGGCGGCAATCCGCCGTTGAAATGGACATATTTGAAGCGATCATCACGAATGACGGCAAAATTCGACTGGAACTGTGACAGGCCAAACGCTTCCTGAAAACGGGTTGGCTCCAGCGGGTCACCAAAATCTACCTCAGCAAAAATGTGGCTGCGCCAGGATTGAGGTGACTCTCCTTTCAGGAACGGCAACAGGGACTTGCCGTTGAAGCTGATATTTGGCTCTTCACCAACCCAATCCAGCAAGGTTGGCGTGATGTCGATGGTTTCGGTGAAATGATTGATTTCAGTCCCGTGGCTTTGCGGATTATGCGGATCGCGAATGATGAGTGGGACGTGAAGCGAAGCCTCATGCGGTGTTTCCTTGCCCCACATATAGTGGTCACCCAACATTTCCCCATGGTCCGCAGTGATAACAATCAGCGTATCGTCAAATTGCCCACTGTCCCGCAAATAATTCAGAATCCGGCCAATATGGTGATCCACTTCCATCGCCAATCCGGCATAGACAGCGCGCAACTCGGCAACATCGTCGTCTGACATCAAATCCTGACGGCCATCGAAACCGATATAC
>CAZOCA010000467.1:0-3654 GCA_964578105.1 uncultured Pararhizobium sp. | reverse complement strand
ATATTGATCAAGCCCGGCAAGCTGTCGTCGCCCGAAACCAAACCCTCCACCGTCATTCTCGGACTTGTTCCGAGAATCCATCAATGACGTGAAAAACATTGCCAGTCAACTCAGAACCTAATTGGCAAACACGCGTTCAAAGTCCCGAAACGTTTTGAATTCCAGCGCCACATCGCCCGGTGCATCGACGAAAAATGTGCCTTGTTCACCCGGTTCTCCTTCAAACCGCATTTGCGGCTCGATACGAAAGCTGACATTGGCATTGCGCAGTCGTTCGACCAGTGCGTGCCAGTCATCCCAGGCCAGCACCACGCCGAAATGCGGCATGGGCACGGATTTGTTGTCAACGGCACCTGTGCCGCCTTCTGCCATCATGGATCGGCCCTGATGCAGCGAGAGCTGATGCCCGAACAAATCAAAGTCGATCCACGTATTTGCCTCCCGGCCCCGCTTGCAGCCAAGAACGGTTTCAAAGAAAGCCGCTGCTGCTGCAAGGTCCGTGACCGGAAAGGCCAGATGAAAGGGTGTGAGCTGTTTCAAATCTATTTCAGAACCCGCTCACGCATGCCAAGCGCCCGCTTGTCGGAGACAGATGAATAGGCACTCGCTTCAGCCCGGAATTCGGTGAAGGACTTGAAAATATCCCCCGCCAACGGGCTGCTGTCACCCAGTTCCTGCAACACGACTTCAGCTTCAATGCCAAGAGCATCGACCACATCATCGGGCAGGAATTTCACCTGAACCCCTTCCTTCTCAAGCAAAGGTTTGTAGGAAGTGATGTTGTGGAAAGTGAAATCAGCAAGAGATTCATAGGACGTCGCCATGGAGGCATTACGCACCACTGCTTGCAGATGCTCTGGCAAATCCATGAATTCCTGACGGTTCACCAGCATTTCCAGCGCGGGGCCAAGCTCATGGAAGGCTGGCATGTAGTAGTATTTTGCCACTTTGTAGAGGCCAAAGGCCAGATCATTCCAGGGGCCGATCCATTCTGCGGCATCAATTGCGCCTGACTGCATTGCAGGGAAAATCTCACCCGGCGGCAGCAGGACGGTGTTCACGCCAATCCGCCGCATCACTTCGCCGCCCAATCCGGCTATGCGCATTTTGATGCCCTTGAAGTCATCCAGTGAGTTCAACTCCTTGGTGAACCAACCGCCTGCCTGAGGGCCTGATGAACCGGCATAAAATGGCAGCACACCAAAGGGCTCATAGGCTTTTTCCCACAGCGCCTGACCGCCACCAAACTGCACCCAGGCCGCATGCTCATGGGCGAGAAGGCCGAAGGGAACACCGGTGAAAAAGTGGAAGGACGGATCTTTGCCCTGCCAATAATATGGCGTGGCATGGCCCATTTGTGCTGTTCCCGAAGAGACAGCGTCAAACACCTCAAAGGGCGGAACCAGCTCTCCGGCCGCGAAAAGTTCTACGGTCAATTCGCCATTTGACATGGCGGTAATCTTGTCGGCCAGTCTTTGCGCATTCACGCCAACGCCGGGTGCATTCTTTGGCCAGCTTGTTGCCATCTTCCATGTGCGCCCCGGGCTCTGTGCCAAGGCCGGCGTGGCTAAGGTTGCTGTGGCAGCCGTCGCCGCAGCGCCGCTTGCCAGAAATTTGCGGCGTGAAACTTTACGCTTTGCATCAGTGTCGGACATGAAATGCTCCCATATGGTTTTTTAGCTTAGGGTTTTTGAATTAGTGAGTAAATTTACGGCCAGTGTAAACAATTTTATTCAGTTGTCGTGCCGCTCGTATCGCCCCATTTCAGGGTCCGGTAGTCAAAGCCGCTTTCGATGGTTGGCTTGATGATAGAAAAATAGGGCGACAGATCAAAGTCACGCGGTGCGAAAAGGGAATGATGGCGGATATGCAGGATTTCCCGGCGGGTATAGTACATATGTTGACCGCGCCAATCGCGCGTAACCGCCTTGTCAGTCACCAGTTCAACCCGTGGCAGAATAGGGTAGCGCACGATCTGGAATGCCTGTGCGATCAGGGTTGAGCAAATGGCACGGGTCGGGTCTCCCGAACCCAGTGCCAGCATGCGCCGACGCCAGCGCACAGGTACCGGTGGTGTCGGCAGGAAATAGCGCAGCATGTCAAATATATTTTTCAGATCATATTTCAGGCCAATGCGCGCCACCATATACTGCACCACCTTTTCAACATCGTCATTCGTCAGGCCAATCGGCCGGCAGATGCGCGTGTTGAAATCACTGTATTTGGAGAGTTTCTGTGTCACACAGCCTTCGCCAAGATTGACCTCTATCAAACGATGCCGTTCCCCGTCCTCTTCATGGACATCCAGTGCATTTCCCACGTAAAGGGCTGCATGAGACCAGGTGGACTGGGTCAGATATTTGATGGCGGCGGAGACTTTCTGATTGCCTTCAACCAATAAAATGTCGCCCGGGCGCAAACAGGCTTCCAGCGTATCGGTATCTGAAGGCGTATAGGGTTCGTAGCCGCTGGACTCGCTGCGTAGCCGACCGGCAATCCAGCGGCCAACCTTGTCCAGCAGCGTATCTGCCGGAAGCTTGATCTTTCTAAATGCAGCGCCGCGTTTTTGGTCTCCAGACATTGCTTTCTCTAAAACAACTTGAAACGCTTGTCCGCGTCAGGGTCTTCCTTGGCGGTTCCGGGGTCATCGGGAATGGGTGACATTGAATCGGGCGATACGAAATTGGGTTCGGATTTGCCGTCCTTGCCATCCTGGTCGGACCCGTCCTGTGCCGCGCCATTGCCTGAGATTGCCTCTGGCTCGGCCTTGGAGCTGTCCGCCGCTTTTTCAGCCACAACAGGTTCAGCTTCTTGATCGGCTTCTCCCTCAGCCTTTGGCTCAGCTTTGGCAACAGCCTCTGCTTCGATCACAGGGACCGTTTTGGGTTCCGGTTTGTCCGCTTCCTGTGGCGGCATCGCCTCAACAATTTCCGGCGCGGCAACTGGCACTGATTTTTCTACCTGTTGTTCTGGTTTTGGTATTTCGACAGGCTTTGGCGGCTCGATTTCCAACGGGGCAAGCAGCACATCATCTTCGCTGATGATCACGGTTGGCTTTGCCAGCGCTGATTGTGGCACTTTCCACTCATAGGCATCCAGCAGGCCGGTCACCGGGGAAACCGGTGCCCAATGATCGGAGACAACGCCGTCAGCAATCCAGACTGGATCAGCTGCGGCGTGAACAGCCTTTGACAGCCATTCGCGAACGCGGCCCTTGTCGCCATGTTCGCCCTCTTCAATGTCGGCCATCAACAGGCAAGCCCGTTGGGTTGGTATGGACAAATGCGGCAGCAGGGCGGCGCGTGCGCCATCCCAATCCTGCGCTTCAATGGCAGCTTTTGCCAAAGCGATTGCGCTTTCCAGATGATCCGGCAACAAACGTGTCAGAGTTCTGATGCGCTTGACCCGATCACGCGGTGAATCGCCCGGACGCACATGGGCGTAGGTTTCGGCAAGATCAGGATGTGGATTCAGTTTCCAAGTGGATTCCAGTGTTTTCACAGCGCGGCGCAACTCTCCCAGACGCGACAGAACGCGGCCGGCAACCACAGCGGCAGGCACCAGATCCGGGGCATGCTTGTGGGCTTCCAGTGCTGCAAGCTTGGCTTCCTGAGGCTCCCGGTCCTCATGGCTAAGGGCTTTGGCCACCAGAAC
>CAZOCA010000466.1:0-3655 GCA_964578105.1 uncultured Pararhizobium sp. | reverse complement strand
GTAATACGGATTGCCACATCAAACGCTTCCTGGATGAGATCAACGAAGCGGTCTTCCAGAACCAGTTCCAGTGCCACATCGGGCTCGCTGTCCGCAAAGCCCATGATTGTTTCCACAAGAGGGGAATCAGCCAGCGAACGCGGCGCAGAAATGCGCAGCAATCCTTTGGCCTTTCCGCTTTTGTCCTGAACACTTTCCTGCAGCATATCCACCTGATGAATAATGGTCTGTGCTTCGTGAAAATAGGAATGGCCGATTTCGGTGAGCGACAATTTGCGGGTCGTGCGGTTCAAAAGGCGCACGCCCAACTCGTCTTCCAACTCACTGACATATTTGGACACCAATGCCTTTGACCGGCCAAGGGCACGTCCTGCAGCGGAAAATCCATCTTCGTCCACGACCGCAATGAAGGTCCGCATGCGCGTCAAAGTGTCCATACTGATCTCTACTAAAAGTTCAACAATGTGTCGGGCAAGTCTGTCTGAGCTAAATTGCACCTTGCGCTGGCTCAAGTGTCACATTTTGTGAAAGTGAGCGAAGCCCAAAGTACCCTGGCCCCCGAAAGACTCTCGTTTTCCGTGTGATGGGAAGATTGGGTTTTTGAACCGCTCATTCAAGGAACAAACGAATAATTGATCAATTGTTATGTCGCAAGATGTAACAAGAACAGGATACAGTTACGTTTTGCACAACTTTAAGGCGATTAAAAATTGCCCTTTGAACGATGCCAGCCTCAGTTGGACTGACGTTTTATGAGATCCTGAATGAAGCGACTGCCGCTCTCAAGTTCTGAAACTTCGACATATTCATTAGGCTGGTGTGCTTGCTCGATGGAGCCCGGCCCACAGACCACGACCGAAAAACCAACGCCCTGAAACTGACCTGCTTCTGTGCCGTAAGACACCACATGAGAGCCATTATCACCGGTCAGGGATCGGGCCAGTTCTTCAGCAACGCCGTTAATTTCAGGTACAAGTCCCGGCACTTCAGAGAGAATTTCAATATCAATGCCCGTATCGGGATGGATTGCCTGCATTGCCGGTTCAACCTCATTGCGGATATGATCCACATAACGTTCGAAATACTGGCGCGGCGTTTCACCGGCAATGGCTCGGATATCTGTCACAAACCAGCAATCCTTGGCCACGATATTGTGAGCTGTGCCGCCTTCTACCTGACCGCAATGCAAGGTGGACCAGTTCGGCACAAACGGATTAAGCGGGTCTGCAGCCTGCCTGTTCTGCTCGCTCATATCCGACAGATAGGTGATCAGCCTGGCCGCAATCATAACGGCAGAAACACCGGTATGCGACAGGCTGGAGTGGACTTCAAAACCACGTACCCGTGTTTCAAAATTCAAAAATCCCTTATGCCCGGTGACCACTTCCATATTGGTCGGTTCGCCAACAATAACAGCCGCAGGCATGGCTACATGTTTGGCCATTTCCGCCACCAGATCCCAGGCACCGAGACAGGCCAGTTCCTCATCATATGAAAAAGCGAAATGAATGGGACGGGTCAAATCTGCTGCAACCATCCTTGGCAAATCCGCAAGGCCCAACGCCAGAAACCCCTTCATGTCACAGGTTCCGCGCCCAAACAGCCGGTCGCCCTTCTGCGTCACTGTGAACGGATCTGTGACCCAGTCCTGACCGTCAACCGGCACCACATCAGTATGTCCGGACAGCACAACACCGCCGGGAACCTGCGGTCCGACTGTTGCATAGAGACTGGCCTTGGTGCCATCAGAATTGTAGACCCGTGTCGATGTCACACCATATGCGCTGAGATAGTCTTCAATAAAGTCTATGACAGGCAGATTGCTGTCCCGAGAGACACTTGGGAAAGCGACCAGCTTTTCCAGCATTTCCAACACGGTATAGGTTGGTTTTTCAGACACGAAATTCTCCAGAACAATGATTCTGCAGCGCATGAATTGCGCGAACCGCGAAACCATATCTGGAATACAGGCCTGATAAAAGGGCTGTGATTTGGCGGCTCTCTGTGCGAACGCCGACACTCATTCCGAACACCACACAATTGCGGCCTGCCAGAATTACTCTTTGACCTATGCTGCTTCGCCAATCAGCCCCTGGATTACACTACCATCTGATGGCAACAACGGTATCAGACAGGCTTGAAGCGCGTGATACAAGTCTGGTTTGCCAGCAAATATGGTGTTTGTTCGTGACAATTCGGCATTCAGTTCCGGAAACCAGCCACCCTCTTTATGATCGATAAAGTTTTTGTCGATGAAACCCCAGATTTTCCGATACCAATCCTCAATCTCTGGATCAGAGTGAACAGTTCCCAGCACCGCTGCTGCAGCGACGCCTTCAGCACATGGCCACCACAAACGAACGGCCTGATCCGGTCGTCCATTCCAATCAGTGGTGTAATATAATCCACCAGTTTCCTTGTCCCAGCCTGTCTCGACCGCGACTTGAAACAGGTGTTTGGCAGCTTCGGGCATCCAGTCATATTGCCGCTTATTCATATTCCATAATTGAATAATCAGGCGGCTCCATTCCAGTGCGTGACCCGGTGTCACACCTTTCGGGCGAAAAACCGGATCACCTGCATGATCGAGATCAACGCGCCATTCGGAATCAAAATGCTCGGGAACACGCCACCCCAATGTGCGGGCATGCTGGTTTATAAAAAACTCGGCAATACTTTGCGCCATATCCAAATAGGTTTGATCCAAAGTAACCTCATAAGCGGCCATGAGGGCCTCGGTGAGGTGCATGTTTGAATTTTGTCCACGGTAGTCACTTATGTCTTCCCAATCCGCGGTGTATTCTTCGCTGGTTGTTCCGTTTTTGGCATCCCAGAAACGGCTGTGCAAAATCTCTGTGACATCTTCCAGCAAGCGATCTGCGTCGCGATGGCCAACAGCTTTGGCGGAGGAAGCCGCCAGCAAGACAAAAGCGTGGCCATATGCAAGTTTGTTCGGGTTCGATGGGCCGTTGTCACGCACCCCCCAATAATAGCCCCCGTTGCCGGTGTCTCTGTGGTGGTTCCAGATAAAGTCCATTCCCTGGTCGATGTAATTGTCGGCAGAGGGACGCCCAAGCAGTTTCCCGATCGAAAAACAGTGCACCATGCGCGTCGTATCGTGCAATTCCCGCTCTGTTCCGGCATGGTTTGGATCAGTTGGTAAAGGTTGCCCACTATTTCCCAACACCCGGAAACCACCAGCCGGATTTATGACCTGGGGTTCGAAAAATTCCAACAGGGCATCCGCCTGCGCGCGCAACCAAATGCGATGGCCCTTTTGCGTGGTAAATTTCGCACCATCTTTTGCAGTCCAATTTTGCGTGCCAAACGATTGCATTAAGTCGAGCCCCAGCAATTGTTGCCTTGTGATAGTTGCCATCGGCAAGATTGATGAACTATCGGCGTAAAGTCTTCAAAAAATTTCTTGTCGCAAAGCCAGCGACCATTGGCAGCCATAGCACCAGTTCTGGAGTAAATGTAATCACCAATAGCGCAAAATACTCTTTTACGGCATTGGACGAATAATGGTCGGTTATGATCACGGCACGCGGAATTGCGTCAGCCCGCCTGAGAACTGCCGACATAAGCCTGACATACGGCTTGGAAAACTGACTTGGCAGTCAGAATTTATTGGGTGGCTGAACTGGCCTTGTAC
>CAZOCA010000465.1:2839-3662 GCA_964578105.1 uncultured Pararhizobium sp. | reverse complement strand
GGCCCACAACATTACAATGTGTGGGCCTTTTCAGTTTTAAGCGCCTGTTTTGTGCCAGACGCTTACATCGGGTTTGACCCGGTTATATTTTTTCCGGTTGAGAAGAACATTGTCTCACCGTTGCTATCGTCAACGCCGTCATTGTCGGACACAGCATAGCCAACACCATCAACATCAATTGCAAATCCTTCAAGCTTGTCGACAACGTAGCCGCCTGTTGCTTTCAGGTCTGGCAGGAAGTCTCTTACAAGTTCCTTGCTGACAACTGGCAATTTGCTGCCCAGCTTGGCAGGCGTCATTTCCGACAGGGCCACACGGTAAAGCCGTTTGACCTTTGCATTTGCACCAATCTGATTATCACGTTCCACGATGTACGCGTTGTCGCCAAAGATTGTTATCTCGGAAAGGCCAACCCAGCCGGTTTCTGCAGGCTCTGTTGGATAAAGGACAGCACCCCATTCCTTTGACTCTGTATCGTAAGACACCAGCTTGACTTGGTTTGCGGCATCGTCTGCCCACTGACGCTGAATGGTGACCCACAAAGTGGTGCCGTTCATCGCAACACCTTCAGAGCCAAACCGCTTTTCGACGGCAAGCAACTCGGCGGGGAATGCAACCTGTTGTTCAATTTCACCCTCTGCATTCACATGATAAAGCCCATGCGGGATCATACGATCGGTGCGTCCTTCCGAGGCAAGCCAAAACCCACCCTCTCCGTCAGATGCAATCCCTTCCAGATCCAGTAACTGAGCCGGAGTACCATTGCCTGTCACAGGCATTGCAGCCGTAATCATGGCAGCCTGTTGCGTGGCATCAATGGTGA
>CAZOCA010000465.1:0-2829 GCA_964578105.1 uncultured Pararhizobium sp. | reverse complement strand
GCGTAAAAGCTGTCATTCACTGCATAGAGTTTTGCAGGCACAGAGAGGTCTGCAGTTAATCCGGACAATGCACCCCAACCAATCGGGCGACCATCTTTCATCATTGACTGGATCATTGGATAGGCAGATGCCTGATCAGCAAGCTGATACAGGGTTACGTGTGACCGCACTCCGCCATCTTCAATCAGATCTGCCTCATTGGCCACAGCCAACAGATTGCGGCCAGGCAATGCAACAGCACCTTCTGGAGCCAATCCCGTTGGCAATAATTGAACAAATTCAGGTACTGCGCCCGTATCACGATAAACGCCAACCAAAGAACCACGCTCCGACAGGACAAATATAAACGTTTCACCATTGTAAATGCCAACTTCGAGCCCCTCTGGTTCAGCACCCTTATTGCCAGAGCGGGCTTCCGGGTAATGCCCGGCAGTGGCAACGCGATACTCGAAATCAAGACCGGAATCATAGAGCATGTCGCCCGACTTGCTGAAAATGGTGAAACCGCGCGAACCACCTTTATAATCGCCTTCATTGGCCATAACGAAGCGATCATTGTCCAGCCACTGAACCGCGTCGGGTTCCCTTGGAACCGCGTCCAGTTTCCCGTCAAATGTCAGAGCGCCTTCTTCATCAATATCGACGTTTACAAGGTCGACGCTTCCAGCCGAAAAGTGGGACGTCACCTCGCCCGTTGAACCATTGATGACCGCGATGTGGTTGTTTTCCTGAAGGGTCACCACAATTTCGTTCATTGCATTGAAATCAACAAACTCCGGCTCCGGATCGCTACCGGCAACATCTGCAAGACCGGTCAGATCGACAATCTTCATGCTCTCGCAATCGGGCATGCCGTCATTCAGTGAAAACAGGATTACATTTCCCGCAGGCATCTGCGGAATGACACCATCGTTGAGATCTTCATCCCGCTCGTTTTCAATTGCGACGGCCACCAGTGATTTATCAGGCGAAATCGCAATTGAGTCAGGCTGACCACCAAGGTCACAGGATACTTCAATGGATTTACCTTCGATATTCAGGACCGACAGATGACCATCAGGAGCCGTAAAACTCTGCGATGTGTTGACGCCAATCAGCGCATATGCCCCGACAACAGACACCGAGGTCGGTTCACCGTTGACACTTAGAAAGCCGGCTGGCTTGGGTTGAGATGGATCTGAAATATCGACCATGCCAACACCACCCAAAGGGCTGTCGGAATAGATCAGCGTGTTACCATCTTCTGATGCAGAAATAATTTCGGAAGATGTTTCCGATTTTTGATCCATATCGGATGGAATATTCTCGTTGACCGGAAAGCTCGCGATCCGGTTAAACATCATGTCTGCCATTGCTGTGGTGGAAGACAGTGCAACCAGCAATGCGGCAAGCGAAGCGAATTTGGACGTCTGATACATGGGACCCCCCATTTGTGTTAACAACATGGGAGGCTTGGCAGGAACACATTACAGGCTCGTGACATCACGGGTACAGGATCGTGACATCAACGGTCTGGATCGAAGGACGTTACGATTTTAGGACTGCAGACCCTGCGGACGTTGCTTGAACCAGACACTGAGCGGCATGATTTCAGGTGGCTCGCCATTGTCTCGGGTCCAGGAATCAATCGCATAGGATTCGCCGTTGCTGATCTGAACGACAACACCCGTTGCATGCGGATAGCGGCCATCCAAAAAGAAGCCTCTTGCCTTTGGTCGTCCAACACGATGGTGTTTCAGATAATTGTTATCGGCTGCCAGTTTTAAAACGCTGGTCGTGTTTGTGGCTTCGTCGATGCAATCTAGTTGTCCTGGCTTGTTGACCGTTGAAAGGTCGAACCCACCCACATCATTACCGGAGCCAACTTGTGGCGCAACGCGTTTTTCAAACCACTGCACCGCCTTTCCCATGGCTCGGCGTTCTTTTTCCGGAGAGCCGGCACCTGACGCTAGAATGGATCGCAGCTGTCCCATATCAGCAGTTGAAAAGTCAACGCGCTCTTTCCTGGCACAGCCTGTGCCGTGGCAAACGTAAACCGAGGTTCCTTTTGGTGCACGGCCATCCTGGCTCGCATACCAACTCATGGGATCGCCCTCGCCCGACTGGATGCAGCCAGTCAATGTCACCGCAATCAACAACACCAGAATCTGTCGCATACAAGCCCCCTCATCAGAACTGCCCGAATAAAGCAAATTGGAGGGAAAAGCCACATGCAATCAAGGACGGATGTGCTATATGCCCGACTACACACAAAGGAGACATTGATGACGAAGAAGGCGGTTCATATCATTGGCGGCGGGCTGGCAGGCTCTGAAGCAGCATGGCAGCTGGCACGGCGCAATGTTCCGGCAGTCATCCATGAAATGCGGCCTGTCCGTGGAACCGATGCTCATAAGACAGATCACCTGGCAGAACTGGTCTGCTCCAACTCCTTCCGATCAGACGATGCACAGAACAATGCAGTCGGCCTTCTGCACGCGGAGTTGCGACTGGCAGATTCTCTGATCATGTCTTGTGGCGATGCAAATCAGGTTCCCGCTGGCGGAGCGCTGGCAGTGGATCGTGACGGTTTTTCAGCTGCCGTAACACAGAAGCTGGAAAACGAACCGCTCATCACAATTAACCGGGATGAAGTCGCAGGCCTTCCTCCGGAAGACTGGGACAATGTCATCATTGCCACCGGCCCCCTCACATCGCCTGCCTTGTCTGAAGCAATTGCTACACTGACAGACACTTCCGCTTTGGCATTTTTCGACGCAATTGCACCTATCGCCTATTTTGAAAGCATCGACATGTCAGTGGCGTGGTTCCAGTCCCGCTACGACAAGG
>CAZOCA010000464.1:0-3663 GCA_964578105.1 uncultured Pararhizobium sp. | reverse complement strand
AAATGCTATTTTATGCTTTGCTAGACGTTAAAACTAGCATGATCTTGTTTCAAGTAAAAGATTTATTTCTATTTTTAGTAATGTAAATATAGTTTAGTAACGATAAAATTTTATATTCATACTTGCAACCGTTGCAAGTGAGCGTCTAAGTCTAAATGTTTTTAGTGTTTGCTTAGGTGGTGCATCGGATGCACCACCTAAAACTGTGTATTTGTTGCCGTTCGGTTTCTAAAAATGCTTAACACTTATTTGCTGGATTAACGATTTCAGTTGACTGAAATCGTTCTTTTCTACATCTGACGCTTTTAATTACCTAACTTAAATACGCTTACTAGCTTTTGCCAATTCAGTAAGGAATTCAGCATACTCCTCTGGCGTATGCTTAGCTTTCATTCGAGCTTTAACCTGATCCTGAATGTGTTTAGGTTGTGCCATGATTAGAGCATAAACATCAGGTTCGGTATTTTGTTCTTCAGGCTGCATAGCAGTTTCTAGTTTCTCTAATCGTTTAGTATTCATGCTGCTTTCTCCAGTGCTAAATGCTTCTCTAATTCACTTAACCTTGCTTCATACTCTCCTACCTCTAAACTCTTAATGTAAGTGCTTGCTGATTGGCTTAAGGCATGGGTAAGCTTGCATAATTCGGCTGTATCGTTATCACTTTCAAGATGTTCTTTTAATTTAATGATGGCAGACCAAAGAACGCTTTGAACGTCTTTAATATCACCGTTTTTTAGTTTGCGTTTCTTAGCTTGTCTAGCTACATGGGTGCGGGTATCACCAGGCACAATACCCCCCCCGCATCTGTTGACTGGTAAACAAGTACTTAAACCACATATACACAGCCTTAGCTTGCTTCTTAACAGTCATGAGTAGATACCTTTTAGTCATCACTCAGCCATCATGCGCAACGCGTGATTAAAGAGCATTTGTGCTTGCTTGAGTTTCTTAAGTTCTTGTTTTGTTTGTAACGCTGCACTAGCTTTTTCATTCAAGTACTTAGGTGCTATAGCATTTATAGCGTCACTTAAAAGAGGTTTAATACCGGCCTTATTCCTAGCAGTTAAATACCTATCTGTGAACGGTGTAAAAAGAAGCAGATCACGCATGTCTTTATCTCCTCCTTGCATGAGTTCTTGAATAGCTTCAGATAGTTTTAAATCCTTATCAATACCATCTAGCAGCATACGTGCATCTTCTCGAGCAAAGGCTAAGGCTTCATAGTTTAATTTAGGTAAGTTAGCCTTATAGCTTTCTTCTGCTTTGCTTTCTAGCTGTGTAATGGCTTCTTCAAACTTCTCAAGGTTCTTTGTTTGTTGTTCTTGAAAAGCTTGATTTATGGCTTGAGTACGTTCTTTTTTCGCCAAGTCACTAAGGTACTTATCTTCATTGATTTTTTTTAATCCTGTCAGGCGTTCATTTGCTGCTGTACTTGAGCCTGTAAGTAAGCTTATTAGTTTATCTTTTTCACTGCTGGTTACTTCAGCGTTAACGATATGGCTTAGTCCTTCAGCTAGTAAAGGTTCGTAGTATTTAGGGGTTTCGGGTTGCGGGCGGGAGTGTTGTACTTGTGCTTCGTTCATACCCCTAGTCTAGGCTTAGTTTGACTAGGGGTATCAAAGTTTTAAAAGTTTCTTTTTTGTGATTTATTTAATGAATTTAATTTCTGTTAATTCTGTAATCCAGCCTTTTTCTAGCATCCATTTTTGAGCAGCTAGTATGCTTTGTTTTGTGAAACGTCTTGTTGCATTGCGTTCACAATCAAGGTTAGTGATGCCACCATTTTTATATAGAAATTCGAAGTCACTTTGATCTAGCTTAAGAAAGTGAGCTGCTTCTTTAGCTTTATACAGCTTATTCATGCGGCCACTTCAAACTCGAGCCAGTCACCCCAGCGTAAGAACTCAAGGTGATTGACTTTTACTATGCCTTGTTCGTGTGCTTCACAGTAGCTTAAGAAGTCGGTAACACTGGACCAAGTAGAAAATGATTTGCTTATATGGCCACAATCCACATGAAAGAACTTATAGCGATTTTGAAGGAAGAAAAACAGATGGTACAAGTCTTTTAAGTCTGGTTTCACGACGTCGTGAAAAGTTTTAGAGTGCATCTTTATCCCCCTTATAATCCATACAGTCAACAAACTTAGGGTATTTAAATTTAATAGCAAATCGGTTTGTTGTGCCTTCACGATTCTTTACAATGTCAAACACAAGTGGCTTAAAATTAGACATGCCAGAACTCATATGCATACCTTGCTTATAGTCTGGTAATTTGTAAATCAAACTAGCTGTATAAGCGGTATATTCAAGACCACCTGATTCTTTAAATTGTCCTAATCTTTCCTCAAAGCTAGCATCTGCTAAGTCTTTACCTTTGTAACCATCACGCGCCATGCTTGAAAGCGCCAGAACTGCGCACCCTAACTCTCGAGCTAGATTGACTTGCAAGAAACCTGCTACATAATCAAGCTGTAAACGCTTCTCCTTAATACTAGGATCAGCCGGCATTCTTTGAAGGTAATCAACAATAACCAAAGGCGGGTAATCTGCATCTTTAGTCATGAGCTTAATTTGTTCTATGAGTGCCTGATAGTTAAAACCTTTATTAGAGAAGCTGTCACCACCCTCAAGAATAACTAAGTGTTTACTAACTTCTTTTAGGTCATCATAAGCAAGGGTTTGAAGATGTGAGCTTGTAAGTACCGTTTCGCCGTGATGGTCATATGTACCGCGTTTAATAGCCTTCTGGGGGATGCCTAGCATGTGATTTGCAACCCTCCCCCAAAGCTCGAGCTTGCTTTGTTCAAAACTGACGTAAATGACATTTTGTTGCTTCTTTGCGTTTGCTATGGCTGCTTGTAAAGCAAATGCTGTTTTACCACCACCAGTGATGCCACCAAGCAAATGTAAACCTTCACTGAAGCCACCATCTAATTGTTCATCTATTAAGTCAATACCGCTTGTGTAGTTGTTTGTTTTTCGCTTAGCACGTGCATTCATTTCGTCCAAGAAATGCCTGCTTATGTAGTCATGGTCATTTATGCTTAAGTCTTGCTGTAAGGCTTCTAAAGTCATCTCTGTGTTCATAATTGTGCTTTCTGAACTAAATGTGATTCTTTCTTTTAAGGGTCTAGGTAGTGTTTCACCTGCTAATGCAAATAACTCGAGGATGGCTTGATCTTCACTTAGGCCACATTCAAGCGTAAGTAAATCTAGAGCTGACCAGGTAGCGTTACCATTAAAGCCTTTACTGGCACATGAATTACCTAAACAAACATATCTAGGTTTGCTGTCATTACCTTCTAGGATGCGCCCAGAGTCAAAACTGCTATGACCTTCTGAAACGTTACATTGAAAGCCTGTACCATCTTCAAATGCGTACATGTTGAAATGGTCTTTAAGAACTCGAGTTAGTAGGGTTATGTTTTCCTCTAAGTCTGAGTTTAAGTAATGGCTTTGTAATTCTTTAAGGGTGTAACCTTCAGTATTTTGTGCAGCTACTTTAGCGGGTAACTCACGCGGCTGTACTACCTTTTTTGTTTTGTTTTCTTCTGGTAGAAATGAGCCGTGTTTATCTAACGCTTGATCTAAAGCTTCAATTATTTCTAAAAAAGTGTAAAAGCGGGTTTGCCTGAAGCTTGAAAGGGTTACTAGCAAAGGG
>CAZOCA010000463.1:0-3663 GCA_964578105.1 uncultured Pararhizobium sp. | reverse complement strand
GGCGAGCCAGTTCTGAAATATGATGGCGATCGGGCGCATGCCTTGTTCACCCTGCAGGAAGCTGCTGCCCTTGGTTTTGAGGCGGAAAGTGGCATCTATCTTGGGGTCCGGAACAATCTGCCCGTTCTTGCAGCCAAAATTGCACCTGTTGAAGAACTGCCATCCGGTTACACCAGTTTGGACATACGCTCCATGGTTGTCTCAGGTGCCGTGGTGGCCGAGGAAGTCGCGACACTTGGTCATGGCTGGTCGCTTCTAAGCTGGCACGCAAACAATCAATTCTGCACCAATTGCGGGCAGAAGAGTGAGAAGATCCAGGCTGGGTACCGTCGCAAATGTCCCGCCTGCGAGCGCGAACATTTCCCAAGGCTCGACCCGGTTTCCATTATGCTGGTAATCGATGGCGACCGCTGCTTGATGGGCCGCCAGCCACATTTTCAGCCTGGCATGTATTCCTGTCTGGCCGGCTTCATTGAGCCGGGCGAAACACTGGAAGGCGCTGTGCGGCGGGAGGTCCTGGAAGAGGCGGGTATACAAGTCTCAGCGGTGCGCTACCATTCCACCCAGCCTTGGCCATTCCCCCACACATTGATGATCGGTTGCTTTGCTCAAGCTGCATCAACTGACATAACGATGGACGTCACCGAACTGGAAGATTGCCGCTGGTTCGGCCGTGACGAAGTTGGACAAATGCTGACACGCGAGCAGGAATTGAAAACGCCGCCGCCAATGGCGATTGCGCACCAATTGATCAAGATGTTTTATGATGTTTCCGGCTGAGCAGGGCGCAGCGCACGATTGACTTCCGGCTCTTTGATGTTGGCGCGGAAGGGACTGGCTGGATAGACGCCCAGAATCTTTAACTCGGCACAGAAAAAGCCAAGTTCTTCCAAAGCCAGCCGGACCGGCGCATCATCCAGATGTCCCTCAATTTCCGCATAGAATTGTGAGGCAAAGAACGTGCCTTCCAACTGGTAGGATTCCAGCTTGGTCATGTTCACGCCATTGGTTGCAAAGCCGCCCATCGCTTTGTAAAGCGCAGCTGCCACGTTGCGCACGCGAAATACAAAACTGGTCATCACCGGTCCATTATCAGCCTTTGCCTGCAAAGCCTGTTTTGCCAGAATGATGAAGCGTGTCGTGTTGTGATCTTCATCCTCGATATCTGAGGCCAGAACATCAAGTCCATAAATATCAGCTGCCATATTTGATGCAATGGCTGCAACGGATGCATCGCCCCGTTCTGCAATCTGTCGGGCGGAGCCAGCAGTATCTGCACCGATCACCGGTGACAGACCGAGCTTGCGGATAATTTTGCGGCATTGGCCAAGAGCCATGACATGGCTTTGCACGGATGTGATTGAACTGGTGTTGGCTCCTGCCAACCCCATCAATTGATGATGGATCGGCAGAAAATATTCACCGATAATGCTGAGCGAGGACATTGGCAGCAGATGATGAATATCTGCGACCCGCCCGGCGACTGAATTTTCGATGGGAATCATGCCAAGTTCAGCGTCGCCTGCTTCAAGCGCTGCAAAACAATCCTCAAATGTTGCCAGCGCCACAGCTTCGGCGTGCGGGAACACCTCGTTGCAGGCAATATGCGAATTGGCGCCGGGCTCTCCCTGAAACACCACCTTGGTGGGATTGATTGTATTGGCCAGAAGCGCTGCGGTTTCTGCGGTCATGTTACATCCTTAGGGTGCGGACCCTTTATGGGTGGTGAAATAGTCGGGATCGGTTTGTTTGCAGACTAGGAGCAAAGAAGCAGGAAGTCTGAAGACTTTCAAGTCTTTGCGACGCGGGCTGCGGGCAAACAGGCCCGATCCTTGATGGACAGAAAAATGGCTGCGACCTGCGGCGTCAAAGCGCTTGACCGGGCAGAAAGCCCGCTCTGCGCGCATTTCCTTGCATCTCTTTGCCATTTGTTCTGCTATTTCATCACCCATAAAGGGTCCGCACCCTAAGATAAAGCCTGCCGGGCAAGCTCCAGATCATGAGGCGTATCCACCCCCAGCGGCACAGTGTCAACAATCATGGCATCAATGCGCATGCCATCTTCAATTGCGCGCAATTGTTCCAGCTTTTCACGCCCTTCCAGATAGGACGGCGGCAGGGACACAAAGCGCTCCAGCGCGGAGCGCCGATAGGCATAGATGCCAATATGGTGGTAGAGCGGTCCATCGCCGTAGGGAGCGGTTGCTCTTGAAAAATACAGGCCCCGCAAGCGTTTGTCTGTTATAGGACTGCCAATAATTTTTACGATATTCGGATTGGTCTTTTCGGCCTCATCAGAAATTACTGCGCCCAATGTGGCAATGTCCACCTGGCTGTCCTCAAGCGGTATCAAACAGGCTTTGATGGAAGCTGGGTCCAGTGTTGGCAGATCACCCTGAAGATTGACTATAATCTGGTGGGTCTGATCCGGGTCACAGATTTGCAGCGCTTCAAATATCCGGTCCGACCCGGAGGGATGATCAGCCCGGGTCAGGACGGCCCGGCCACCCACATGTGAAATGGCATCTGCCACACGATCAGAATCGGTCGCGACCACCACATCGCCGATATTGGCATCCATCGCTCTGCGCCAGACATGAACAATCATCGGCTCACCGGCAATAACTGCCAGCGGTTTATCGGGGAGTCTGGTTGCGGCCAGTCTGGATGGAATAAGCACCAATGGCGTTGGGGAAGCCATGAAATTGATCTCTGTTGCCCTGTTTTTCGCAGTTCTTTGTAAAATATCCTGATTTCAGGACACTTCGTCACAAAGAACTATGCTTATACGTGTTGCATGACGAGGTGAAAGTTTTTAGTTTGCGATCATATCTAAGATGGCGTATCGCCACTGGCGAAACAATGCAACACCGGCTTGCAAGAGAGAGAAGCGAATGGACTCCTTTGAGTTTAACAAGATCGCAGGTGCTATTCTGGGTACCCTGCTCCTGGTGATGGGACTGGGAATCGTAGCAGAAACCATTTTTCATAGCGGAGAAATGGAAACCCCTGGTTACGTGGTTGATGTTCCCGAAGATGGCTCTGCCACACAGACAGCCGCTGCACCAACTGAAGAACCTATTGCCGTTCTTTTGGCAAGTGCCACTGCAGATTCGGGTGAATCTGTTGCCAAGAAATGTGCAGCCTGTCACTCCTTCGACGAAGGCGGCGCTAACAAGGTTGGGCCAAATTTGTGGAACATCGTCAATGCCACGCCTGCTGCAAGGGATGGGTTCAAATACTCATCAGCGTTGCAGACCTATGGTGCTGAAAATGTTTGGGCTTATGAGAATCTCAATGCCTTTCTGGCAGCCCCAAAGAAATATCTTAAAGGCACATCAATGGGCTTTGTTGGTTTGAAAAAGCCTGATGAGCGCGCTGATATGATCGCGTATCTGCGTTCGCTGTCCAACGCTCCGGCTGCCTTGCCGGTTGTGGAGCCTGCTGCTGCTGAAATGCCAGCAGAGGAAGCCACACCTGAAGAAGCGCCTGCTACCGCGGAATCTGCTGAGCCAGAAGCTGAGATGCCCGAAACGAATATGGAAGCGCCTGCGGCAGACGGGACAGAGACGATGGAAGAAGCAGCACCTGAAGCTGAAGAAACCGCGCCGGCAGCAGACGAGAGCAGCGAAACACCTGCAAATTAAGCGACCGCACTTCGGC
>CAZOCA010000462.1:0-3665 GCA_964578105.1 uncultured Pararhizobium sp. | reverse complement strand
ATCTTCGGTGAAGTGTGGCAGTTCTGAAAACCTTTGTGTGACGGTCAATTGACGACGGCCGTCATCCAATCCTGTTTCTTCCACATTGACCACCGGCGTTCCGGGCTGATGATACCAGTGCGAGAAGTTGCTGAGATCGGTTTCATTTGCTTCTTCGAAACAGGCAAGGAAGGCTTCGATTGTTGTTGCGTCGCCATCATGGCGTTCAAAATAAAGATCCATGCCCAAGCGGAAGCCGTCTTGACCTAGAATCGTGGCCAGCATGCGCACAAGCTCTGCGCCCTTGTTATAGATTGTGGCCGTGTAGAAATTATCGATCTCTTCATAGACATCGGGACGCACAGGATGTGCCAAAGGCCCCTGATCTTCCGGGAACTGCCGCGCTATCAGCGAGCGCACATCTCCAATCCGCTGGACCGGTGCTGAACGCATGTCCGCAGAAAACTCCTGATCCCGATAAACCGTCAGACCCTCTTTCAGGCACAATTGGAACCATTCGCGACAGGTGATGCGGTTGCCGGTCCAATTGTGGAAATATTCGTGAGCGATCACCCGCTCAACGCCATAATAATCGACGTCGGTTGCCGTTTCTGGGTCTGTCAGAACATATTTGTCGTTGAAGACATTCAGTCCCTTGTTCTCCATGGCACCCATATTGAAGTCGGAAACGGCGACGATCATGAAAATATCAAGATCATATTCTCGTCCGAACCGTTCTTCATCCCAGCGCATTGAGCGCTTCAGGGCATCCATGGCATAGTCGCATTTGCCTTCATTACCATGCTCGACAAAGATCTGCAGTTTGACAGCACGTCCGCTTTGCGTCGTGAAGCTGTCTTCCACGCAGGCAAGATCACCTGCAACCAGTGCGAACAGATATGACGGTTTAGGGAAGGGGTCGTGCCAGACTGCATAGTGGCGCTTTGCGCCCGACGGCGTATCCGCTGCGCCCAGAATACCTTGTTCCAGCATATTGCCATTCGACAACATGTATGGCGCTTCGTGGGCATCAGCTTCAATACGCACTGTATAGGTGCTCAGAACGTCAGGTCGGTCGTAGAAATAGGTGATCCGCCGGAAGCCTTCAGCCTCACACTGTGTGCAATAGGCAGAGCCGGATCGGTAGAGGCCCATAAGCTGCTTGTTGGCCTTCGGGTTCACTCTGGTGCAGATGGTAAGTTTGAATGCCCCACTTGCAGGCAAATTGTAGATGGTGAGCTTGTCCGGTGTTGCGGAATAGTCTTTCTCCGCCAATGGCTTCCCGTCAATCGCCAGGGACACCAGAACCAACTCATCACCGTCAAATTCCAACCGCGCATCCTGTGCAGCATCTGCGCGCCGGCTCATTGTCAGTTCGGCTGTCACATCAGTGACTTCAGAGCCAAGGACAAACCGCAACTCGGTATGGTCAATCGCAAAGGGGGTAGGCTGATAATCGGAGAGATGTATTGCTTTTTTTCGACGGTTTTGCGGTATCATGAAAAAATCCGAATTGCGATAAAGGGGTAAGGGCGTCACCAACGGTGGGACGCAATCCTGAGACGCTCATATAGAGGTTTCGCGCGCGACAGGAAACCTGCGCGGCACATTTAGATAAATTGATTTGAGTTCAGGATCGCGCGCTTAGCCGCTCATCCAGTAATCGGTAATGATCTGTGACAGACTGCCACGATCCGCCAGCACGTCCAGCTTTGCGATACAGAAATTTGCGCCAAGGTCCAGGAAGCGTTGACGGGTCTCCTCGTCATCGCTCTCGGCCATCACGGAAACGGGTATCTTTTGAAAGGCAGTATTGCTGCGAAAACCTGTCAGGAACCGGTCAGTGTCTTCTGCGGAACGGGTCGCATCCAGCAAAATAAACTCTGCCGGGCGTGGGTCACTGTTGTTGAAACTATCGAGGCAGGCATTGCTGTCGTCAAAATGCACGACAGCAATTTTTTGTGGCATCAAGCCGAATATCTGTTGGATATCCGACTTGTCGCCAATATGGGCGATGACAAGATCAGCATGCTCTTTGTTGAAAATTGGCATGAAATTATTGCCCTGTCTTGAACCGGAACTGGTCAAGCAACGCTAAAGCCCAAAGACCAACAAAGCGTAAATTGCGACTTGCGCGCCTTTGGGTTTGGACCCTAAGCTTATTTTTCGATACCAAGAAAGGCTGTGTCGCCCCAAATCTGCTTAACCCGTTTGTCGCGACCACAAGCTTTGCGGTAGTAGTTATACCGCGCTGAGCTTTTCTCATAATAGTCCTGATGATAGTCCTCAGCTGGCCAAAAAGCCGCCGCATCAAGAATACGCGTTTTGATTTCCTGACCCAACTCCTGCTCAGCTTCTGCTTTCGAAGCCTCTGCTACGGCACGTTCTTCATCATTCGCAACGAAGACCGCTGTACGATAGGAATTACCTTTGTCGCAAAATTGACCCTTGTCATCAAACACATCAATTGTGCGCCAGAACGTATCCAGTAGCGAACGGTAGTCCGCGCTGTCCTTGTCATAGACAATCTTGACCGCTTCCAGATGTCCATCCTTGCCATGACTGCGATAGGTGGGGTTTTCGGTCTTGCCACCGATATAGCCGGATGTCGTTTCTGTAACGCCTTTGACGTGGTCAAAATCGGATTCCACACACCAGAAGCAACCACCGGCTAATATAGCTGTGCCATTTTCTGCTGAAGCCTGCGACAGCACAGTGGGGCTGGATAAGAGTCCCAATCCAAGGAACATGGAGGTCAAAAGGCGCATAGGTATCTCGCTTTCAGCATTTGGTTTCGCGGTCTTGCTTCACAAATCGACGTGGCAGAACCTGTCTACATCAAAAAGGCCTTTATCAGTTATTTTCAAGTGCGGGATGACCGGTAGCGGCAGGAACGCGATCTGCAAAAACGGCTCTGGAAGGCGGCAACCAAGGCTTTTGGCGGCTTTTCGCAAGGGTATCAAACCTTCGTGAACCTGTTCGTGAGGAAGCTCACTCATGAGGCCTGCAATCGGAAGTGCAAACTCTGCGAGAACTTTTCCACTCGACACAACCACGAAGCCGCCCTGCAATTCTATCAGCCGATTAACCGCAACGGCCATATCAGAATCATTCATGCCCAGAACAGTAATGTTGTGGCTGTCATGGCCAACTGAAGAAGCCAGCGCACCTTTTTCCAGCCCGAAGCCGGAGACGAAACCAAGTCCGGCCAAAGGCGTTGAGGCGTTGGTTTTGCCATGCCGTTCAACGACGCCGACCTTGGCCAGATCAGTCTGTGAATCGGCCACAAGAAATCCGTCTTGCTCGGTGGGTTGGCATTTCAAATGCTGGGTCAGGATCAGACCAGCCTCAACACCAATGACGGAGATCTCGCGCGCAGGACCTTGCATTTGAAACTGATCTGATTTGACCTGCGCAGCCTTTACACTGTTGCGCCCCACCGTTGGTATGGTCTGGCGCGTGCGGAAAAGCGTTTCATCAACAATACGGCCGGCCGACAAAACCTGTTCAACCCGGCACTCTTCCAGCGAAGACAGCAGTGCAATATCCGCACGGTAGCCTGGCGCGATGAGACCCCGGTCCCAAAGCCGAAACGCTTTTGCGGCCGACCAACTGGCAAGGCGGTAGACATGATGTAGTGGGCGACCAAGGGCACTCGCCGTCCGGATCATGTAATCAAGATGCCG
>CAZOCA010000461.1:0-3673 GCA_964578105.1 uncultured Pararhizobium sp. | reverse complement strand
CATCCTGTCCGCGGCAATGCGCGACCAGACACAATGTGCGTGACGACGGCCATTTTTTTCATGGAACACCAGCGCACGCGGTTGCCCGGTTAAACCAAGCTTTTCTTCAATGTCCGAAACGGCTTGTTCAAAGACTTCAATCGGGACAACTTCAGTTTCCGGCGGGCTTAGGCTCAAAGAGAATAGGAACTGCTTAGTTTGCGTTCCGCGGCTGATTGCGTAGGCCTCGGTAAATGCGCTTTCCAAATCGCCGGACACAAAGCCGCGCAATTCATGAACACTCACATGCTCGTTGTCCGCGACATTCATAAGATGTCGCGCCAGTGCGACGCCGCCAGCTCTTTGACTACCCTTGAGGATCACGGCTAGCTACTGCCTTTAACGCCAAGCGCCTCGATCAGCTTTACGCGCATAAATGCGATATAGGCGCAGGTCTCTTTGATCTCGGCTTCTGTTGCTTCATCCATCAACAACGTGCCGCAATTGGCATGATGCGCGATTTGATTAAGGTTATTGGCAATGCGGGATTGACCCAACATGCTCAAAATCCGGCCCAAAGCTTCCTGATCTGCTACGGGAACGTAGGTACGTCTTTTGCGCGGGATGGCATTATTGCCGAACACACACTTTCGAATATACGCGCTAACGGACATGCCTTCTGACAGGTTTTGAAGTCTAGCCAACTCCCCGTCAGTCAATCGAAGAGTTACACGCGGCCCCTTGGCTGATTTTGATAGTTTGGCGGCGCTTTTGAAGGAATGTTCGAAATCGCTGTTACCAGCTATCTTTTCCGTATTCCTCATGGCTGCGGCCCTTTAAACGGGACTTTCGGCTTGCTAGGGGATAGTTCTTCAAAACGGATATTTTCTTGTTTGAGATGTGTGTTCCAGTCTTCTAATGTTTCAAAAAAGGTGTTCGAAGTTTCTCCTCCGAGGTGCACCACTTCCACACACTGTCCGACCCGGAGACATAGGTAACAGTTTGTACCTAAGACATGGGTGATAGCTTTGTGCCGAACGGGATGGACGACACATTCTTGTTTCTTTTATGCTGACGGTTGAACATTGACCCCAGCCACGAGAAAACATGCATATGACGCCAGAAACCGAACCCGTCGACCCGTTGGATGGGCCAAGCCCGAAGGCCATCAAGGCCTTTTTGGACGGCATGTCCAAATTCTGGCAGCCGGTTGCCCGCAGCGATAGTTTGAAGGCCGGTGAGATTTTGGCGGTGCGGTTGCTCAACAGGCCCATTGCTCTGGCGCGGCTTGATGGAAAGCTGACGGCCGTTCTGGATGTGTGCCGTCACTATCAGGCGCAGCTGAGCCTTGGTGAAATTGCTGTGGTGGACGGCAAACAGGCCATCCAGTGCCCCTATCATGGCTGGGCTTATGGTGAAGGCGGGGCCTGTGTGCGCATTCCGCAATTTCCCGAAGGGCGCAAAATTCCGGTGACGGCCGCCGTGCCATCCTTTCGCGTGACGGAAGCGCTTGGACTCATCTGGGTTTGCTTGACGGAGCAGCCGACATTCGGCATGGCCGACTTTCCTGAATTTGATGATCCAAAATTTCGAATTGTGACGCTGGACGAAGACATTCCTACCAGGACAGCTTCCACACGCATGATCATGGGCACGCTGGATGATACTCATTTTCCATGGGTGCATGAAGGTATTTTGGGGGAGCGGGACAAGCCGGAGCCACCGGACCATGAGGTTGCGCGCAACGGCTCGGTTCTGACGGTCAATTACGACATCATCCAACCCGCATCACTTTCATCGGGTGCCACTGACGGCGGTGATGTGTCGGTTGAATACCGCAATGAAGTTCACATGCCCAATGTCATTCGCCTTGGCAAAAACACCCCATCCGGGCGTTATGTGGTTTGGCTGACAACCTGTCCAATTGATCACAAGACCTGCCGGAATTTCTGGACTTTCGCGCGCGATTACGACCTCGATCCGGACCGGGATGCGGTTTACCAGGAGTTCTCCACCCATGTGCGCATGCAGGATAAACCGATCATTGAAAGCCAGCGTCCCTGGCTTTTGCCCCCCTTCTGGACTCAGATCGAGATGCCCCTGCGTCCCGGTGACGCACCCCTAATTGCCTATCAGAAATGGCTGGAAGAGCTTGAAATTGGTGGTGAGGTGTGATCATTTGCTTAAAAATTAGGTTCCATAGGGGGATGCCTAACTTTTGAGCAGGGTATCGGAGATGCTCTGGCTTGACCACAATCCAGAACCCTGCGCATTTTTGGTCGCGCGGGTTACCGACAAAAGGAAATGATCATATGAAGAGACTGTTGGCCCTGGCAGCTGCCACTGTATTCATGACAGGTTCGGCCTTTGCCGAAACCACCATAAAATATGCAAATGACTGGAAATGGGAGGGGCCTGCTGCGCCATTCCTGCATGCTTTGGAACAAGGGTATTACGCAGATGTCGATCTGTCAGTTACCATGGACACCGGCTCCGGCTCTCTGGACGCCATTCCAAAAGTTGCAACCGGAACCTATCAGATTGGCTCTGCCGACATCAATTCTCTGATCAAATTCCGTGATCAGAATCCTGATCTGCCGGTCAAAGCGATCTTCATGATCTACAATGCGCCGCCCTTTGCCATTATCGGCCGCAAATCACTTGGCATAATGTCTCCGAAAGATCTGGAAGGCAAAACACTGGGTGCGCCCGCGCCCGATGGTGCTTACGCACAGTGGAAAGCCTTTGTCAGCGCAAATGATATTGATGCCAGCAAGGTAACGATTGAAAATGTCGGCTTCCCGGTTCGCGAGCCAATGCTGGCGCAGGGCAGTGTAGATGCCATCACCGGCTTTTCCTTTTCTTCCTTCATCAATCTGAAGTCCAATCAAGTGCCGGAAGACGATATCAATGTCATGCTGATGTCTGATTATGGTCTGGACCTTTACGGCAATGTCATCATCGTCAATCCGGACTTTGCAGCGGAAAATCCCGATGCAGTCAAAGCCTTCCTCGAAGCCACGATCAAGGGGTTCAAGGACACATTTGCTGATCCTGAGACGGCTGTAAAAGCTGTCCTGAAATACAATGATGTGGCCCGTGAAGCCGTTGAACTGGAGCGTTTGAAAATGGCGATCAGCCAGAACATGATCACCGATGAAGTGCGTGCAAACGGCCTGGGTGGTGTGGATATGGACCGCTTGACCAAATCAATGGACCAGATTGCCGAAACTTACGACTTCGAGAACAGGCCATCTGCCGACGATATTTTTGATGCATCATTTCTGCCTGCTGCAGAAATGCGCGCTGTAGAATAGAATTGGTTTAAATGTCCTTCGTTGAAATTGAAAACGTCTCTCTGCGCTATAAGCCGCAGGGAGACGAAGAGGGTACTCTGGCCGTTGAGGACTTGAACCTTTCGGTCGAAAAGGGATCTTTTGTGGCCGTTGTCGGCCCGTCCGGCTGCGGCAAGTCTTCGCTCATGAAACTGGCGACTGGGCTAAACTTCCCGACATCAGGCAAGGTAACTGTCGCAGGCCAGGATGTTCATGGTCCGGTATCCATTACCGGCATGGCGTTTCAAAATCCGGTCATGCTGCCCTGGCGCTTGACCCGTGACAACATCATGCTGCCGTTGGAAGTGGTCGAGCCGCACCGACGCACCTTCCGCCGAGACAAGGCTGCCAATCGTGAG
>CAZOCA010000460.1:0-3683 GCA_964578105.1 uncultured Pararhizobium sp. | reverse complement strand
ACGCCCCTTGAGGGCATCGTCTACGCCGTCTCCTGTCAGCGCGCCATCTGCAAAGAGCGGCAATGCTGAGCCAAGAGCCATTCCGAGAGCGAGAGCGAAAACTTTCATAGGATAATGTCCTTGTCTGGATGGTGTGACTGGTACCCCTGCATGACACAAGACGCGCAGCAAGCGGTGTCATCGGGTCTCAAGATGGGCGCGCGCATCAGCCGGCACCTTTTGGAACAAGCAGCTTGACTGTAAAGCCTATTGTCTCTTCCGGCGCGACGCCCTCATCGTAAAAGTTCCGTTCGTATGACACTTGCCATTGAACAGGACGCCCCCCCAGTTTCGTCAGCTTGGAGACCTTGACTCCCAGCGGCAGGCTGGTGAATTCGGACAGGTCCCAATCATAGACAAACGTCATGTCCGACGTCCCCACAGACCATCCATTGCCGACCGTAACACTGATGATGGGTTGCAGGGTCGATATGTTCACATCCGGGCGGTCGTCGTCCCCAGCAACCGTAAAAATATTCTGGTTGAACAAACCTGCAAGGCCCCAGGATGGGCGGGCGACAAACCCAACCGCAGGGCCAAGTCCCCATTTTTCGGCACTGACGCCCTCTGCGCCAGTTGGCAGCAAAGCGACCGCGCCAACACCAAACCGACCCCAATCACGATCAAAGGCCAGCAGGTTGAAAACGGTCGCGTCTCCGAGACCGGTCGCACCTGCGCCGTTTTCGGTCACACCAGGCAGCGTTAACCTGGCGATATTGCTTATGCCGCCGATCTCAAACGGGATCGCAGCCCGGAATTGTGCCATGTTCTGACTGCCTTGCGCATTGTGCAGGTTGGGCGAATAGAAATTTTGAAGCTGGAACGACATCAGCGACGCCGTCGGGTCACTGGCTTGGCTGGACAATGACTGCTCCTGCGCTGTGGCGACACAGGGATTGATCAGGCACAGGGCGATCAGCGCCACCCGCGCTCCCATCAAAACACCAGCCCGACGGTCAACCATAATTTGTCGCTTTCAAAGCGGCGTTTTGCGCCAAACTCCTGCATGTACTTGGCCTTGAACGACACCGGCACTGTCCCGATTTGCGTGTTCCATGACACGATTGGTCCCAATCCGAAAACGCGCGCTTGAAGACTGTCAGCACCAAGCGTCGCGCGCAGCGCATCTGCCCCGCTGCCGCTGTCATCCCCGATCTGGTGGTAGGCGTAACCGGTCACGCCGAAGGCCAGCTTGTTTGGCAAATGCCGCATAACTGTGCCTTCGAAATGTGCCTCCGGTGCGGTCTGGTAGTCCGTGGCACTGTTTTTCGAACTGAGCGTCACACCGAGCGCGCCCGAAACTTCCCAACCGGTCGCAGGATCGAACCATGTCATCGACACGGTCGGATCAAAGGCAAATCGGTTCTTACTGGCGTTCAGCGCATCCACGCTGCGCGTCGCGCCGTCCACCTGAGCTGTCTCATAGTGCCCGGTCGGCAAAAAGAACTGCAGCGCCAGCGTGGTGTGAAGCTTGCCCTTGGACCAATTTAAAAGAGGCGTCACGGTCAGGTCGCCGAAATTTTTTTCACCACTGTCTGTCAACGAGCCGCTAAAACCAGATGTCAACTCGCCGGAATAGTCTCCGTCGGCGGACACGTAGGGTAGATTGATGTTCAATCCCAGACGGGCCGATCCCCATTTCTGTTCAAATACGTGGGTGAAGTTGAGCTTGTAGGTAAAGACGTCGATATCGGGGTCCGATACGGTCACACCGCCTGCTGACAGGCTAGGTGCCTGTCCGCTGAAGAAAACAAAGTCGTTGTTGAAATACGACCCTGGGGGCGGCAGGATACCGGCAAAGCTGTCCCTGCTGCCCAGCAGATATGTTTCGATACCGCCTTCTACGGCGTGAAGGGGTGCTGCGGTGCTGCTCAAAAGCGCAATGCAGGCGAGCGTCAGATGTCTGTTGTTCAAACCATGGTCCTTGGCAATGTCCAATTCCGTTTTCCAAGCACTACCCGAGAGGGATGATGCAATTGCGCACTCGTGCGTAATTGAGTAGATTAAGGCATGAAAACTGATCTCGCCGAATTTAGGCAAATTTCCGAATGGCTGAATTTCGTTCCCGATAACTTGACCACGTTGTTACTCGAACGAGCGCATGTATTTTCGGTCGAAGAAAATGCCCTTGTCTACGATCTGCATGAAGACCTTCGCGGCATCTACGCGGTTGTCGAAGGCGTTGTTGCAATCCGAACCGATACCCCTCAGAGAGAGGCGATCTTCGCATACTTGATGGGCCCTGGAAGTTGGGTCGGTGAAATATCTGTCATGACGCAGACCCCAAGCGCCATTGGCGTTGTCGCGAGGACGCCGTGCCGGGTGCTTGTCATTCCAACAGCCAAGCTCAACGATCTTGGCAAAACACATCCGGATCTATGGCGTGCATTGGCGATACTTGCCGCAATCAATGCAAAAAAGGCGCTGCGCGTGGCACGGAATGCCATGATCAAGGATCCTCGCGAAAGGATGAGCGCGATTCTGGATCAGCTTGGCAGTGAGATCGGCTACAAAAAGAGCATACCCCTCACGCAAGATCAATTGGCTGAGATTTGCCATTTGTCGCTGAGGGCCACTTCAAAACTTTTGAACCAATTGGCAGGCGAAGGGCATGTTGTTTGCGGGTACAGATCTGTAAACGTACTCAAACCGGTCAAGCAATAGGACACTGTTTTCAGGACTATGTGGTATATTTTCGCTGCACCTGCGCCAAAGTCGGCAACTGGGTGACGGAAAAGATTTGGTCGCCTTTGTTTCAAAGCGATCGGCACCTCACAATGTGCGTTGCTGTCGATCTCAAGGTCGTCGCTTTGCTATGAGCCAAGGTGCGATAGTGAGATAAATCTCGGCCTGATGCGGTTGATGGGCCTCAAACCGATCTATCAAAAGACCGACACCAGCAAGGCTGCCAAAGGTCAAAAGATTTTCCTTTACCTGCTGCGTAGCCTCAGGGTGCATCCCCCAATCAGGTCTAGTGCACTGAAAACACATATCTGCCTATGCGGCGCGGGTTCCTATATCTGGTGGCCATCATGGATTGGTATACGCGCCAGGTTCTGGCTTGAGGTATCTCGAACACCCAGGAAGCTGAATTCTGCGTCGATGCCTTGAATGAGGCAATTATCAGATTTGGTCCACCCGACATCATGAACACGGATCAGGGCCGCCAGTTCACGACATTTGCTTGGGCCAATCAATTGCCGGGCTCAGCCGCACGTATCTCAACGGATGACAAAAGCCGCTTACTTGACTAAATCTTCGTCGAAAGGCTCTGGCGATCCCTAAAACATGAATGGGTTTACCTTTACGTCTGGGAGACTAAATCAGAGGCAGAGTCAGGCGTCAGAAAGTGGATCGACTTCTACAATCACCAACCCCGGTCAGCAGGTGTAAAAGAGTAGCTTAGGTCACTCCAAATCTTGGCGAAGAATTGGAGAGCAGCTCACTTCTTGAATGGCTGCAATGACGACACACGCTGCCTTGCAACAACACAAGTGGCGCGATTGCGAGCAAATGCTGCGTCAGCGAAGTGAGAAAAACGAATGACCGAAAAGTCCGCGTCTTACCAGTTCATGCGTCGCGCAGCGAAAGTCGGTGCATCCATGACGAGCCGTTCGTGGTCAGCTTCGAGGTGATCGCAGGAC
>CAZOCA010000459.1:0-3685 GCA_964578105.1 uncultured Pararhizobium sp. | reverse complement strand
TGGAGGCTATTGAACGCCACAAGACAATTATTGCCGAGGTTTGCCTGCGCCATGCCGGCCCGATCGACGGCCTTGATGCTGATATTGCAGAAAAAATCCGCAATACGGGTGTTGCTTTGTACACAGGGCCGAACTTTGCCCCACTCGTCGAAACATCGCAATGAGCCTTTCAGGCGTTTTAAGGTATGTTTTTCATGCAGAAGCTTGCGCGATCAGCCTCGAGCCACCATCAGCAGTTAGGGGATTCTGCTTCATTTATTGTCGCTGCAGGACATGACAGGCCTTCTAACGGGTCTGCCGGGTCGAAGCCGGGATGAGTGTTGGTCGCATTTGCCATGAGGTCTTGGCCTTGGTCGCAACGGGAAGCCCCTGATACAGGCGCTTGGTCGCCTCTGCCACAATGACACCTGATAAAGCGGGCCAGAATTTCTGGCCTGCCTTTTCAATGGCATTGGCAGATCGCAGCATCACGCGTGACTTGGAGGGAGGCATGTACAGCGCACCATCCCATTTTTCTGGCGAGAACAGGGCATTTCGCAGAAGCTTCTGCAATTGGCCCCGGCTGAAAGGCCGACCGAAGCCGAAGGGTGATGCATCCAATCGCGACCACAGGCCACCACGTGATGGAACAATTATGATAATGCGCCCACCAGGTGCCATGACGCGCCAGGCTTCCTGAAGCGTCGCCAGCGGATCGTTGACCATTTCCAGGGTGTGGACCATCAGCAGCCGGTCAATCGAGGAATCAGGCAGGGGGAGTGTGGTTTCATCCACCAGAACTGCCGATCGGTTTCCTTCCTTTGGCCAGGCAAAAATGCCTTGCCCTGCGGGCATGAACGCAAAAACCCGCTCGCTACCTTCAATGAATTGGCCAAGATAGGGGGTTGGAAACCCCAGCCCCAGGACGCGATCCTGTTTGGTATCAGGCCAGAACTGCGTGAGTTTTCGTGACAATATACCTGCTGCCACCCGGCCCAGCGGGGTGCGATAAAATTCCAGTAGATCGACAACATCCAATTGCATTGGCTACATATATCCCACACTGTGCCGCTTGGGAAAAGGAATGAGGAAAATTATGTCCGAACTGGTCGTTGAACAATTCATGTGCCGAAGCGACAATTTTGGTGTTCTGGTGCATGATCCAGATACCGGACTGACAGCGGCCATCGATGCGCCGGACGGACAACCCATTCTGGACGCGCTGGACCGCAAGGGCTGGAAGCTCAGCCATGTTTTCCTAACTCACCATCATGCTGATCACACGGCAGGCTTGCCGGCCCTGCAAGATCGGTTTCAGCCGCGCCTGATTGGCCCCAAGCTTTCTATGGAAAAGGTGAGCGGTATTGATCTGCCGGTTTCGCAGGGCAATGTGATTGAGTGGTCCGGGCGGGACATCAATGTGCTTGAAACACCAGGACACACGCTTGACCATGTGAGCTATTGGTTCAGCGATGACAAAATTGTCTTCGCCGGAGATACATTGTTCGCTCTTGGCTGCGGCCGGGTGTTTGAAGGCGACTACGCGATGATGTGGGAATCGCTTGAAAAACTGGGTGCTTTGCCAGACGCAACGCGGCTCTATTGTGGCCACGAATACACATTGTCAAACGCGCGCTTTGCGTTGTCGGTTGATCCAGACAATGAAAAACTCAAGGCGCGGGCTGAAGAAGTTGCGCGCTTGCGCAGGGATGATCAGCCAACCTTACCCAGCACCATAGGGCTGGAGCGTCAGACGAATCCGTTTCTGCGCGCTGATGAAGCGGATTTGAAGCTGGCCGTTGGCATGCCCAAAGCCAGCGCAGAGAGTGTTTTTGCCTTTCTGCGTGATGCCAAAGATAAGGCCTGAATTTCAAACATCGATGCGTGCAGAACGGTATGTGGACACCTCAATTAGAAAACGAATCACTTCACAAAAAACGCCGGGTGGTGACACCCGGCGTTTTTATTGGTCTTTCGCTAATTGAGCAGCGGCTCCGTTCGGAGGCGCTC
This sequence comes from uncultured Pararhizobium sp., assembly GCA_964578105.1. GTDB lineage: Bacteria > Pseudomonadota > Alphaproteobacteria > Rhizobiales. The sequence continues at coordinate 1,696 of CAZOCA010000459.1, read as the reverse complement.
AATCTCTTCTTTCAGGAGAAGTTTTCGTCTTTTCATCTCTGAAAGCTCAAGAGAATCAATGGATGGATGCTGGTTTGCCTTGGAAATCTGTTGTTCGAGGGTTGCATGACGTTCTTGCAATTTGGACAAATGTACATCCATGCTCATAGTCAATCTCCTTGGTTTTCTATCAACGCGTGTATTCTCTCACAGATGAACCCGCCTGTCGAATACGAGATTGTGTGCACTGCAATATCATAGTGCCCGGTTTTTCCGTTTGATTTCGCTCTATTTGACCTCGCCACAACAGCCTCCAATCAGTTAGGATAGGGCTTGTTTACCTGACAACAGGTCTATTGGGCGATGAGTGAAGAACAGCATGATCTTGAAGAAATTCCGCAGTTGGAGCAGCGCGGCAGGCTGGCTATTCTCCGACAGGAACACAGGGATCTGGATGCAGCCATTGACGCCCTGTTGCAAAGTGGCCTGTCTGATGCGCTTCAACTCCAGCGTTTGAAGAAAAAGAAACTGCTTCTGAAAGACAAGATTGCGGAACTGGAAGATTCATTACTACCTGATATAATTGCCTGAATGGTGTCAAACCGAACAGTTTCGTAGATGTGAACCTTGCATTTTCGACGTTTGCCGCGTAGGCAGCGTGCTTTCCGGGGCTCGACCCTGACCACTGCAAATCGATGGAAGATGTGTAATGGCTGTCTCTTCTCAAGAGCCACAAGATAGTGATGTGGATGGGCGCGGGCCGGACGAATGTCCGGTTGCGGTCATTATGGGCAGTCAATCGGACTGGCCAACCATGAAGGGGGCTGCCGATATCCTGTCAAAACTGGGTATTGGCTACAAGGCCCAGATTGTTTCAGCCCATCGGACACCGGATCGCCTGGTCAGTTTTTCAAAATCGGCCCGTGAGAACGGATTTAAGGTGATTATTGCTGGCGCAGGCGGGGCAGCCCATTTGCCTGGCATGTGTGCTTCCATGACACCGCTACCGGTTCTGGGCGTTCCTGTGAAATCCAGTACCATGTCAGGGCAAGACAGCCTTTTGTCCATTGTGCAGATGCCCGCAGGCATTCCTGTGGGAACCCTTGCCATTGGCGAGGCAGGTGCAAAAAATGCGGCGCTTCTGGCAGCTGCTATTCTGGCGCTGTCGGATGAAGACCTTGCTGCGCGTCTTGACGATTGGCGCACTGCGCAAACGGCCAGTGTGCAGCACGAACCTGTCGATACTGTCTGATTTCAAGGATCCGAGACTGATATGAAGGCCCCTTTATCACCTGGCAGTCGAATTGGCATTTTGGGCGGAGGGCAACTTGGCGCAATGCTGGCCGGTGCTGCCAGTGAAATGGGCTTTCAGCCACATATTTATGCGCCGGAGAACAACAGCCCGGCGTTTCAGCGCACAGGGCTTTGCACGTGCAAGCCCTATGAGGATCTAGAGGCTCTCGCTCGCTTTGCAGAATCAGTTGATGTGCTGAGCTATGAATTTGAAAACGTCCCGATTGAGCCGTTGCAGCACATTGAAGGGCTTGTGCCAATTCGGCCCGGAATATCTGCGCTGAAAACGGCGCAGGATCGCCTGATCGAAAAGCGTTTTCTGCAAGATGTGGGCGTGCCTTTGGCGCAATTTCGCGCAGTGGATTCACCAGATGACCTTGCTGCAGCTATTCACGAGCTTGGCTTGCCATGCGTGTTGAAAACC
>CAZOCA010000458.1:0-3694 GCA_964578105.1 uncultured Pararhizobium sp. | reverse complement strand
AGACTTTCCCAGATACAATCGCCGATCGGCTTTCCAGCCTTTATGCAGAAAAATTCGGTGGCAAAGAGAATGGCCGCTACAGGGTTGCCACGAAAACAATCCGTAATGCGGTTGGCCGCAGGCGTCTTTATGAGGATGACGTCAAGATATTGGCGCGTGCCATGTACGAGCGGGGATACATCCTCATCGATATGGACACCTTCTTCGTGGTTATGAGTTCCAATTCGTTTGTGAATTATCGTCGCACGAATGAGCACTGCTTTAAGGATATGACTTGAAAAAACGACGCACACCGCGAGAGCGGGAAGTGATCGGATGGCGCGAGCTCATCGGATTGCCTGAACTTGGAATTTTGCAGATGGCTGCAAAAATCGACACCGGCGCGCGCACCTCAGCACTGCATGCAGAGGACCGAGAGGTGTTTGCAAGAGACGGGAAACGATGGGTCCGCTTCAAAGCACCGTACCTAAAGGGTGTAAAATCGCGCTTTATTGAGGCGCCGGTAGCTGTGGAGCGTGAGATCAAGAATACGAGCGGTGTGCCGGAAAACCGCCTTGTCATTAGAACGCTGCTTATGCTGGGAAACCACCGGTGGCACATCGATGTATCCCTGGCGGATCGTGATGCAATGAAATTCGACCTTATCATCGGCAGAACCGCTCTGAAAGGGCGGAGAATTCTGGTTGACCCTGCGCGCTCTTATTTGAGTGATCTACGCAGATCACCACTCCTGAACTCAGACGAAGTGCAAAGCCCGGGCATTCCGCCCACCGAAAGGAATTATCAATGAAATTCGCAATGATGGCTCGGAACCCCGATCTGTATTCCCATAAACGCCTAAAGGAAGCGGCCGAAACGCGCGGACATGAACTGGATATCATCAATACTTTGCGCTGCTACATGAACATAGCTTCTCATCGGCCAGAGATTTATTACAATGGCGATAAACTCCCGGCATATGATGCTGTGATACCGCGGATTGGCGCATCGGTGACTTTTTATGGCCTGGCGGTGCTTCGTCAATTCGAGATGATGGGTGTTTATCCGCTGAACGAGTCAGTTGCTATTGGACGCTCACGCGACAAACTGCGCTCCATGCAACTGCTCTCACGTGATGGAATTGGCCTTCCAGTCACGACGTTTGCTCACGATCCAAAGCAAACCGAGGAAGTTATAAAGCTTGCCGGCGGAGCACCGCTGGTTGTCAAGTTGCTCGAAGGCACACAAGGCATCGGTGTTGTGTTGGCCGATACTGATCGCTCGGCAAAATCGGTGATCGAGGCGTTTAGTGGTGCGAAAGTTAACATTCTTGTTCAGGAATTCATCAAAGAAGCAGGCGGCACGGATATACGAGCACTTGTTGTTGGTGGCAAAGTTATTGCCGCAATGAAACGGACCGGTGCTGCCGATGATTTCCGCTCGAATCTGCATCGTGGCGGCAGCGCGGAAACCATCAAGATCACACCCGAAGAAAGATCAACTGCGATCCGCTCTGCCAAAGCCATGGGCTTGAATGTCTGCGGTGTGGATATGCTGCGCGCCAATCATGGCCCCGTGGTTATGGAAGTAAATTCCTCTCCCGGCCTTGAGGGCGTGGAAAAAGCAACCGGTATTGACGTTGCCGGAAAGATCATCGAATTCCTCGAGAAAAATACAAAGCCAGGCGCAACAAAGACACGAGGCAAAGGCTGATGCCTGTACGCGCGCCCTTTGAAATCGGAACACACAAGATAGCGCCGGGCACGCGTCGGACTGTCGACCTTCCAGTTAGTGTTCTGTCGGACCACACGCCAGTAACTATGTCCGTCCATGTCATCCATGGACGGCGGGAGGGGCCGGTCCTTTTCGTGAGCGCTGCTATTCACGGTGACGAAGTTATTGGTGTTGAGATCGCGCGGCGGCTCTTGCGCTCCGCGAAAATCGATGGGCTACGCGGCACTCTCCTTGTTATTCCAATCGTAAACACTTTTGGTTTTCTCAACCATTCCCGGTACCTGCCTGATCGGCGTGATCTCAACAGATCCTTTCCCGGCAAGGCATCCGGGTCGCTTGCCGCGCGTTTGGCGGACCTTTTCATGCGGGAGATCGTTGATCGATCGGATTTCGGTATCGATCTGCATTCAGCTGCAATCCATCGTCTCAATATGCCGCAGATCCGTGTGTCAACGTCACAACAAAAGACCCTCCAACTCGCAGAAACGTTTGGAGCGCCTGTTATCATCCTGTCGAAGCTGCGCGAAGGTTCGCTTCGTCAAGCTGCGCAACAGCGTGGAGTAGACATTCTTCTCTACGAGGCTGGCGAAGGGCTTCGGTTTGATGAGTTTTCAGCGCGTGCTGGCGTCGCAGGTATACTCAGGGTCATGCACGACATGGGCATGGTTTCGAGCCGGGTTGCGTCGCGGGCAAAAACCAAACCCTTGCGCTCCACTTCCAGTGCCTGGCAAAGAGCACCGGCCGGTGGTTTGCTGCGGGTTTTCAAGGGAACCGGGGAAACTGTAAATGCGGGCGATGTCCTGGGCGTCATCGCCGATCCGTTTGGCGAAGTGGAAACTGAAATCAAATGCGAGCAGGCTGGCCTGATTATTGGTCGAACGAACCTGCCCGTGGTCAACGAAGGCGACGCTCTTTTCCATATCGCATCTACCAATGGCCTCGACCCCGAGGCGACAATCGAGTTGCTGTCAGCCCAGCTCGGCGCTGATCCGCTCTTCGATGAAGATGAGATCATTTGAATCGAGAGTGGAACGCTTTCTGCATCCAAAAATTCTGTCGGGAGCGCCTTATCAGTGCAAAACTGAGTGGTTGGCACGACATCAATCAAGCTGTCCCGTCTGGATTGCTGGATCAAGATACGACAGTCCAGAGTAAGAACCTAATCTGCGCATTCAAGGATGCTTGCGGATGGATGCGAAAACCTACGGTCAAGACTTCATCCAATCCGGTGCGCGCAAACAGAAATTGGTTCGCGTTCGTCAAAGTCCGCGCGCGTTGATTGTCAGTTCAGGTTCCAGCAAATACAAAGGAAAATGGAATGGAAACGTCAAATTCAGTATGGATTTCGATCCAGGACGCCCTCCACACAACATTGCAAGGCTTCTTGGGCTACCTACCATCGCTTGCAGGTGCTTTACTTATCCTGATTTTCGGATGGCTTGTTGCGCGCATTACAAGAACAGCGGCGAAGCGAATTTTGGGCGGCCTGAACAGAGTTCTGGAGAGGACTTTTCAAACAGGCATTCTTGCAAGCGCTCGGTTGCCGTTAGGCGCTTCCACGATCTTTGGAGAGGTCGCTTTCTGGATCATTGTGTTTGTTACGCTGACCATCTCTGCGCGCATTGCGAGTTTACCTACGATCTCACAATGGCTCAATAATATCGTTCTTTTCCTGCCAAATGTATTGCTTGGCGTCGTAACAATCGCTTTGGGTTATTTCATCAGCAACGTCCTTGGTAAACAGGTCACCGAGGCGGCAAACATTGCCAAATCCCCTCACAGCGAGTCATTTGGTCGCATCGCTCAAGGCACTGTTTTCATCATCGCAGCGATTATCGGTCTCGATCAGATCGGCGTGGACGTGACTTTCCTTGTTACAGTGTCTGCGGTCGCAATCGGTGCCATCTTGCTCGGCTTCTCGATCGCTTTTGGTTTCGGTTCCCAGGAATACGTCAGTAACCTCATCAGCGCCCGAACAGTG
>CAZOCA010000457.1:0-3705 GCA_964578105.1 uncultured Pararhizobium sp. | reverse complement strand
CAGGCAAAGTGTATCATGCCATGAAAATGCGCGGAAAATGCTGCGGCTGTTTTCCCGGCGTCATAGATATCATCATTGCCACCAGCGAGACTTATCACGCACAAAGACAATCACCCCATGACAAGGTGGTACCGTTCATTCAACGCATACGCGACGAACATCAGCGTTGCGAAACGGCCCGCCGGTTGGCGGCCCTCAGAAAAGCACAAAAGGCAGCTTGATTCTTCCGAAAATATGGCCGGATCATTGCGAGTACGGATGATGAGAGCTAAGCGGCGTTGTAGCGCACGAAATCAAGTGCAGCCTGTCCCTCAAGCTGCACTTATTTGAACGGAATAGCGAGCTGCGCCGCCTTGCAGGTCTCTGTTTTGGGCGGCGCGATGCCCCAGTGGTCAATCCTGCCCGGGGGCCAGGTCCAGTCTGCAGGGCCGCCGACGCGGTATGTCTCATCAATCTGCAACATGTCTGCCGTGTGTTCCACAACAATGCCAAATGGATCGACAAAATAGGCAAAAACATTGTCGCCGGGACCATGTCGTCCGGGGCCCCATCCCATTGGAAGTTGTTCGTCCACCATGCGGCCGGAGGCTTTCATCACATCTTCCCAGTCGCGGTGATTGAAGGCGATGTGGTTGAGCGTTTCAACGGGCGCCGTGGCCAGAACAATTGTGTGGTGGTCACTATTGGTGCGCACGAACCCCATGATCTTGCTGCGGTCCGAAACTGTGAATCCAAGGCCATCCACATAAAAGGCAATATCGCGCTCCAGATCGGTGGTGTTGATGTTGATGTGTGACAGGCGGTCCGGGCGACTGTGTTCGGTCAAATCCGTCGCAACGCGGTCATCACCCTGCACAATGCGCAAACGCCGCCCGACTGTATCCAACATCGAGAACCCGGTTCCGCCACCGAAGTCAGATAGCGGCGCAATGCCGCCTTCAACCTTACCACCGGCAGCCTCAGCGCGTGCAAGAAGAGCCGTCAGATCTGTGTCGTCAGCAGCCCTCAATGTGTAGGAAAGCATTGCCGGTGCATTGCCCTGGCTCAAACGCACTGTATAGGGATCATCTCCCTCACACCGAAAATAGACGTGGCCATGCGAACGCGCCACTTCTGCCAGCCCCCATATTCTGGTGTAGAACGCGGTTGCCTGATCCAAATCCGGCACTTCCAGTTCCACACTGCGAAGGCCACTTATGGGAAATCTATCGGTCATTGCAGTCTCCCTTTGATAGATCAGGTTTCATCCACAATCCGGCTGCTTATCGAACCCACACCGGACACGTGCACTTCAATCGTATCACCGGCTTTCATCCAAACCGGCGGCGTGCGTTTTGCGCCCACACCACCGGGTGTTCCCGTGGCAATCACATCGCCGGGTGACAACGGTGTGAAGGTTGAAATATAGGCAATGATGGTGGGTATTGGAAATAGCATGTGATCCAGCGTCGCGCTCTGCATCACCTCACCGTTCAAAACCGCTTTCACTTCGATGCGATCCAGATCGTCAATCTCGTCCAGTGTGACCAGTTCAGGCCCGAATGGCGCAGTGCCGGGAAAGTTTTTGCCCGGAATGAACTGGCGCGTATGCCATTGCCAGTCCCGCAGGGAAGCATCGTTGAAACAGGCAAAACCGGCCAGATGGTCCATGGCTTCAGATTCAGGAATGTTGCGGCCGCCTTTGCCAATGACAACAGCAAGTTCTGCTTCAAAGTCCAGATCAGAAGACACTTTCGGCCTCACGATCGGATCATCGGCACTGATAAGCGTATCGGCAAAGCGGGTGAAAATGGACGGATGCTTGGTTTTGTCGCGGCCAGTTTCAACCCGATGGGATTCGTAATTATGCCCTACGCACAAAATCTTGGATGGATTTGGGATCACCGGCAGCAACCGGACCGAAGCCCGCTTCAGACGTGGTGCATCGCTTGTTCCATCGAGCTTGCCCGCGGCAATCGCTGCTTTCAAATCTCCAGACGCCCCATTCAAGGCTCCCAGATCAACAATATCGTCGCCCTCGACACGACCCCATGACGCGCGGCCATCGCTCTCAAAACTAATAAATCGCATTTGTTTTCTCCTGATCTCTTGTCCGGTTTTGGCTGAGTGTCGAGGGTGTTCTCGCCCTGTCAGTCTTGTTCATTATCTTGCCTTGCCTCATTTAGTGGGGCCCTGACGATCGCGCAGGGCCACTGCCCGCACCACAGTTGCAAGGGCACCTGCGAGCGCCAGTATGCCGGCGATATTCATTGCGCTCAGAGCGCCGGAAGCCGGTATTGAGGCAAGTGTAAAAGCTGCAATAGCGGTCCCAAGAGCACGTCCAAACTGGCGGGCCAGTGAAATCATCCCGCTTGCTGCACCACTGCGGTCCCTAGGGGCGCTGAGCATAACCAGCCGATTGTTGGGCGTCTGGAACGCAGCGAAGCCAATGCCACAAACAGCCAGTCGCGCGGCAATGCCAAGGGTCGTTACATCCTCGGGCATGGCCGCCAACAGGAAAAAACCCAGTGCAAATATGAGCAGCCCGGCTGCCCCCAATGGCCCGGCTGGAATTCGATCAGATGCCCAGCCCAGGATAGGTGCAAGGATCGCCGTTGAGGCAGGCCAAACACTAAGAACCAAAGCCATTTCAACCGGGCTGAATCCCACTCCCAGCAGCAAATAGAACGGCAGCAGAACAAACCCCAAAAATTGAGCTGAAAAGGCGCAGACCGATGCAATGACCGACAGGCTGAAAACCGGCAAGGCGAGCAGATCCAGCGGAAAGACAGCACCTTCTTTGCCCCTGGATGTGCGGGTCAGCACGATGAAACCAAGCACGGACGCACCTGCAGCAGCCGTGATTGACCAAAGCGACCAGTCATTTGCAAACCCATTGAGAACGTACAAGACGCATGCCAATGTCAGCGCCACAAGAACTGAACTTTTGATGTCAAACCGACGATCAGATGGCTTGTTTGGCGGCAGCAGAAACGAGCCCCCTACAAATCCCAATGTGCTGCACACAAGCATCAGGCCAAAAACGCCGCGCCATCCGCTGAATTCCAACAGAAAACCTGCAATGGCTGGCCCGCCTGACGAGGCGATTGCAACGGCCGTTGCCAATATGCCGATAGCTGCGCCCAAATTCCTGTCTGCATAAATGGTGCGTGCCATGGCGAAACTCAAACTCATCGTCGCGGCGGTTCCCACTGCCTGAAAAGCTCTGGCTGCCACCAGCGCATTGAAACTTGGTGCCAGAATGCAGCCGACAGAGGCAATCGAGAACAACAACATTCCGGATAGAAAGAGGCGGCGATATCCAATCGTCTCGCCGAGCGAAGCCATGGGAAGCAGCAACGCCACAATGATGAACTGGGACATGCCCACGATCCATGTCGCTGTTGCGGCGGAGACATCAAAATCCGCGGCAATGAACGGCAAGGCAACATTCACCGCCGTGCTTTCCAGAACGATGGCCCAGACAGCGACCAGAACGGCTGCGAATGCAAGATGGTCCTTCAATCCTGCGCCCGCCGGTTCGGGCACAGTTTCAGAACCGCCTTGAGCGCGGAGTACAGGGTCACTCTGTGTGTCCTTTGAGGCCATATTATCCGCCTGCCCTGCCCTCAAAAGACCTAAAGGTCACGCCGCTAAAATCGCAACATCTTGTGGTTTCACAATCACGCCAACCGTGTCACCAACAGCGACTTCGCTGCTGGGATG
>CAZOCA010000456.1:0-3710 GCA_964578105.1 uncultured Pararhizobium sp. | reverse complement strand
AGATGCAGTTCTGAAAAGTCGTCAGCAACAAGGGCTGGCAACCGCCCATCTTGGTGATGCTCTGATTCGTATTGCCGGGAACGCAAGACGTCGATAAAATCCTCACGCTAGAAAAATACACCATTTTATCCTAAAAATTTGGTCCGAGCCGCTTCGCAATACGCCGTTTTCTGACATACTTTTCAGCAACTGTGATTGATTGGATGATCTGCGCCTATGACCTTTGAGCAAATGTTCCTGTTTGGTCTTTTCTTTGCTGTGTTTGCCATGCTGATCTGGGGCAAATATCGCTATGATCTGGTGGCTTTTTCCGCATTGGTGATCGCGCTCATTGTCGGCGTCGTGCCCTATAAGGACGCGTTTTCGGGGTTTGGACACCCGGCCACAATTATCATAGCGCTGGTGCTGGTTGTGTCGCGCGGTCTCATCAATTCAGGTGCCATTGACGTCATCACAAGGCAGCTTCTGGCAACCGAACGCCCGGTTGCACAGCATATTGGTATTCTGGGTGTTGTCGGGGGTGTTCTGTCCGCCTTCATCAACAATGTAGCGGCCCTTGCCATATTAATGCCTGTCGATATGCAGGCCGCAGGCAAGGCCAAACGCATTGTCGGCATTACACTGATGCCCCTTGCCTTTGCTACCATTCTGGGTGGCATGATCACGCTGATCGGCACACCGCCAAATATTATCATTGCCGCCTATCGGGAAACCGCCACAGGCACGCCATTTTCCATGTTTGATTTTGCCCCCGTCGGCATTGCCTGCACGATTGCGGGCATAAGTTTCATTGCCTTGGTCGGCTGGCGTTTAATACCCATCGACACATCGAAATCTGCAGACCCATCCAGATTCAGTTCGCTGGACAATTATATTGCTGAACTCGTTGTCGGCGAAGACAACCCGGTCCTTGGCCAGATGGTGCGTGATCTTGATGGTCAGGCAGAAGAATTCGACGTTGTGGTTGTCGGTCTCGTCCGGAACGGTCGCAGACTGCCTGGCCGTGCCCGCACAAATGAAATCCGCAAAGGCGATATTCTGGTGGTTGAGGCCCCTCCCGGCCCCATAGACAAATTCCGTTCCGCCCTGAAACTGTCTTTCATCGGCGAAGACCGCCATGCAAAAATCGCCTCCGAAGGCATGGCGTTGATGGAAGTGGTGGTGCCCGATGACAGTCGCATCATTGGCCGCTCGGCGATGGATGTGCGGTTGCTCTACCGCCAGAGCACCACGCTTCTGGGCGTCTCACGCAAAGGCAAACGCTTTGTCGAGCGGGTCCGTCATTTACCAATTGAATCGGGTGATGTGCTGCTGTTGCTCGGTGGAGCAGAGCAATTGCCAAGTGTCGCTAACTGGCTGGGCGTCCTGCCATTGCGCGAACGCGGCCTCAACGTCACACAACACAAGCAGGCAGGTCTGGCAGTGGGTTTGTTTGGCGTAGCGATAGTGCTGGCATCCCTTGGCGTGCTGCAACTGGCTGTCGCTCTGGCCGCAGTCGTCGTCCTTTATGTCATTTTGAAAATTGTGCCCATTTCCACCCTATATGAGCAGATTGAATGGCCTGTCATCGTGCTGCTGGGGTCCATGATACCGCTCGGATCGGCCCTTGAAACGGCAGGCGGCACAGATCTGATCGCCAATGGCATTGTCTCGCTCACAGCGCCCTACCCCATTGCCGTTGTTCTGACCGTTCTGATGGTCGTGACAATGACCCTATCGGACCTTTTGAACAACACAGCGACAGCAGTGATTGCAGCGCCAATTGCCGTCAATATTGCCAACACGCTTAACGTCAGCCCTGACCCGTTCCTGATGGCCGTTGCAGTTGCCGCATCCTGTGCGTTCCTGACCCCCATCGGCCACAAGAACAACACCTTGATCATGGGCCCCGGCGGCTACCGCTTTGGCGACTATTGGCGCATGGGCCTGCCACTGGAAATCATTGTCATTGTGGTGTCAGTGCCCACGATCCTGCTGGTCTGGCCGCTGTAAAACGCCCGGGAAAGCACAAAACACGTAGTTTCAATTCCAATATGCTTTGCCTGTTTGTTGATTTTTCAATCACAGATCGCCCGGGCAATATCTTAGCTTTCCAGACCATCATCTGGACAAATGTTGCAATCGCAGCGGCAGGCGACTTCTGAGAAAAAGCCGGGTTTTGCCCCAAATACAAAAGGAAACACGATTAGTAGAATGCAGGCCCGGCAAGGCCTGCACAATCTTGATGCTTTGTGTCCCATGGAACCGATTGGATGCGCCTGAAGAATTTCATCAACATGGCTCCGGTCCATGGCCTGCAAAGTCAACATTCGCCGGTTGCAATAATTTTGGTGTCATTGAGGGCGTGTTTCAATGTGAATTCAGCAATTGGTGTTCCCGCAACTAGAGCGTATCGGGACAAGTGGATTGAATTCTACAGAAGACCCCGAAAACCTGCATGACTGGACTTACTGGCGGTTTCACCACAATGCCAGAACCATGCTGCCAGGCCGCTCCAAATTCGCACAAATAACTTTGTCTGCTCGACAACAACTAAATTTTGTCCAAGATCAGGAGCAGCGGCGTGTTTTTCGGAATATGTGTGTGCGTCAAACATGGGGTGCCTCGTTTTTCGGTTTGGTTTGTGATCTAACGATAGGCGGGGACCCAGAAACTTGCTTGAACAGACGCTTGCCAAACGCTTCCCAAACGCTTGAATCTTCTTGCCATGGGACAGAATACGCTTGATTTTTGAATTCACAGACTTCCGAATTGACACAGACCATCAGGAATTGTTGCGCCAGGGACAAGCTGTTCCGGTTCAGCCACAGGTGTTTGACCTTTTGGTATTTCTGATTGAAAATCGAGATCGGGTGGTCAGCAAAGACGAAGTCATTGAATCTGTCTGGGATGGTCGTGCGATTTCTGATGGCACATTGAATGCAAGGCTGAATGCTGCGCGTCGTGCCGTTGGAGATACAGGCGAAGCCCAAACCATTATCAAGACAATGCCACGCAAGGGATTTCGCTTTGTCGCAGAAGCTACATCATCTGATGGAGCAGCGATATTGGCCGATCCGGTTCCAGAATCTACAACCGATAATGGCCCATCTCTGACAGTTCTGCCATTCGTCAATCTCAGCTCTGATGCCGAAAATGAATTTCTCGCCGATGGGCTCACTGAAGATGTTGTGACCGCACTTTCCAAGTTACGCGGCTTCTTTGTCACAGATCGCAGCACAACATTTGCATTGAAAGCCGAGAATAACGACACCCAACAAATCGCTGCGGAAATGGGCGTTCGTTATATTCTTCAGGGAAGCATCCGCTCTGCTGGATCTCGCATAAGGGTAACGGCCCAACTGACTGATACAAGAACCCGCTCCCAATTGTGGAGCGAGCGCTATGACCGTGACGTAACCGATATTTTTGCCATTCAGGATGAGTTGACTGAAAGCCTGGTCGGACATCTATCGCCAGAACTGTATGCAGCCGAACATGCAAGGTTGAAACGACGGCACCCCAAGAGCCTCGATGCCTGGGAATGCTTCGTAAAGGCAATGCACTATTATGGGCAACAATCCCAGGATGGCAGTAAAACCGCGATTGACCTGCTTGAGCAGGCCATATCCCTCGATCCCGATTACTCACAGGCATTGGGCCTTTACGCAACTATTCTGGCATGGCGAACCATCCAGCATTGGGAACCGGTCGACCCGACACTCAAAAAC
>CAZOCA010000455.1:0-3710 GCA_964578105.1 uncultured Pararhizobium sp. | reverse complement strand
TTCACATGGAATATCAAAACGATGGAAGGGCGAACCTCCATCGTTGATATGCTCAATGCCCAGCTGGAATCTGTTAAACCAAGCCAATTCAAAATTGATGACGCAGAGCAGGTGACAGAAGAAGATGGCGTCCTCTCCGCATGGTTCGACTTCGAAACATCTGTTGGACGTGGCCGCGGTCACATCAGACTAAAAGACAACAAGATATGGACCTTGTTGACATCTCTAAGCGAATTGAAGGGACATGAAGAACAATCGGGCCCTACCCGTCCGTTGGGCGCGCATCCCGGTGTGAATAAAAATCGCACGAATTGGAAAGAAGATCGTGAACACGAACTGGCTGATCTGGGTTACGGCACCCAGCCTTATACAATTATCATCGGCGGTGGTCAGGGAGGTATAGCCATGGGCGCGCGGCTGCGGCAGCTGGGTGTGCCCACAATAATTCTTGATAAGAACAAACGGCCCGGTGACAGCTGGCGCAACCGTTACAAGTCGCTTTGCCTGCATGATCCGGTTTGGTACGATCATCTGCCCTATCTGCCGTTCCCCAAAACCTGGCCAGTGTTCACACCCAAAGACAAGATTGGTGACTGGCTTGAGATGTATACCAAGGTGATGGAGCTGAACTACTGGACCAGCTCTGTCTGCACGTCCGCTTCCTATGACGAGGCATCAAAGGAATGGTCCATAGAGGTCGACCGGGACGGAGAGAAAGTAAGTTTGAAAGCCAAGCAGTTGGTCCTGGCCACCGGCATGTCGGGTAAACCGAACATCCCCGAATTCCCGGGCGCAGACCAATTCAAGGGTGATCAACACCATTCCTCAAAACACCCAGGTCCAGACGCATATAAGGGTAAGAAGGCATTGGTCATAGGGTCCAATAACTCGGCCCACGACATCTGCGCTGCGCTTTGGGAAAACGATGTTGATGTGACAATGATTCAGCGCTCATCGACCCATATTGTTCGCTCTGAATCACTGATCGAACATGGGTTAAAGTCACTTTATTCAGAACAGGCAATAGCTGAAGGAATAACCACCGATAAGGCTGATTTAATTTTTGCTTCAATACCTTACGGTCTATTGCCGGAATTCCAAAAACCCGTCTACGATACGATCAGAGAACAGGACAAAGAGTTTTACACCAGCCTGGAAAATGTCGGATTCAAATTGGATTATGGCGTGGGCGACACCGGTCTGTTTTTAAAATATCTGAGACGTGGATCAGGATATTACATTGATGTGGGAGCCAGCCAACTGGTCATCGATGGCCAGATCCAATTGGCACATGGACAGGTAAAAGAGATCGTCGAAGACGGTGTCTTGCTGGCAGATGGGACCAAGCTTGAGGCCGATCTGATTGTGTATGCCACGGGATATAATTCCATGAGTGGATGGGTGGCTGATCTGATTGGGCAAGATGTTGCTGACAAGGTTGGCATATGCTGGGGACTGGGATCTGAAACGCCCAAAGACCCCGGCCCGTGGCAAGGTGAATTGCGCAATATGTGGAAGCCGACGCAACAGGCCGCTATGTGGTTCCACGGCGGTAACTTGCATCAATCGCGCCACTATTCACAATACCTTGCTTTACAGATCAAGGCTCGCATGGAAGACATTCCAACGCCTGTCTATGGCCTTCCGGAAACCCACAACATCGACCGTGGTTGAAAGCTGCAATTGATGGAAAACGGGTCACTTAAGCTGAGGCGCAAATGGTTGCCGAAGCAGGGTTCACAATGACCGTTTTGCAAAACATCAACCTGCGAATGAAAAGAAACACAAGAAAGTGACGCATTTTGGCTAGTATAGTTTTCGACCTGGACGGGACTTTGATTGACAGTGCGCCTGACCTTCAAAAAATTGCAAATGACCTGTTGCAAGCCGATGGTTACGCACCGATTTCGGTAGCTGAAACGCGATCATTTATCGGAAATGGCGCAAGTGTTTTTGTAGAAAAAATGTGTGGAGCACGCGGCGTACCAAAGAATAGCGAACCACAATATATCGAGGCTTTTCTGAAAGCCTACCAGTCTGCTTTTGACCTGACGGACCCTTATCCCGGCGTCAGGTCGGCGCTTGAGAAACTTAAAGCGCAAAACCACAAACTGGGCATATGTACAAACAAACCCATTGGTCCTTGTCGTGCCGTTTTATCGCATCTGAAGCTGGCCGATTTTTTTGATACGATCATTGGTGGAGATAGCTTGCCGGTCAGAAAACCCGATCCGGCAACACTGTTCGCGGCTTTTGACGCCTTACAAGGTGATGTCTCCATCTATGTAGGGGATAGCGAGGTTGACGCTGAAACAGCTCAACGGGCCAAAGTTCCCTTTTTGCTTTTCACGGAAGGCTACAGAAAAACATCTGTCGATCAGATTCCACACACTGCGCCATTTTCACATTTCCGGGAGCTTGATGGCCTGATCGCTCAATTCTAGAAACGCAGAATTGCCAATCAAATCGCGAGTTTTCGAGAGTAGCGGCTTTAGTTTTACTCAACAGCATACTTGAAAGGTTTCAAAGGTACACTTGGAGCCCAAACCAACTGTATTCTGCGTCGCAACCAATGTCTGCTTTCGCTCACGGCGTCCAATTGCTGATGATAGCATCAGCCTCAAGTTCAACCAGCCATTCGGGGTTCACGAAACGGTCGACGGCCATGATCGTGTCAACCGGACGAATGTCGCGAAAATACTCTTTGCGAACGTCGATTGCAGCCTTCCAGTCATTGATATCAGTCAGAATGACCCGCGTACGTACTACGTGATGCAGCCCGGAACCTGCTTGTTCCAATGCCGCCTTGATGACCTCGATGCAACACCGCGTCTGCGCTGCCACGTCCCCGACCCCAACAGTCTTTCCATCAGGCCCGACCGGAGCGGTTCCGCCGATTGAAATGAACGGCCCAACTCTGACAGCGCGGGAGAAGCCGACGACAGCCTCCATCGGGTTGCCATTGGAAATTAATTCACGATCGAAATCCATGCTATGTTCCCTCTCCTGGATACGTTCAGCCTAACAGAAACCACGCCCAAAAACTGGGTGGGTGGAAGCATGTCAAAGACAGAGTTCAACGCATAGAACGCAAGTCAACGCCCTGTCCGCCTCAATTTGATTTCTGCTGACAGCGCCACAAATTCTGCAATATGCTAGCTGAACAATGTTAGCCTGACGCAATCAAACATGATTGCCGATTTGACTCTACGAAAGGGTTCTGATGCGCCGCTTTATTATATTCCTGTTTTCTCACGGCATTGTGCTGGCGATCGGCGTTGCTCTGGGCATTTATTTGTTGCCAATTCTGACCGCGCCTGATTCACCTGATACAGCGATGCTCGAACAGAAGGCGCAAAGCGCGCTCTATTCGGCAGATTTTACACGCGAACTCAATGGTAGCGACTTTCTACACTGGGGCGAAGGCAAGGTAAGTATTACGCCGACACAGATCGTGCATGCGGGCAGCCTCTCACCTGGACCGGATTATAAAGTTTATTTGGTCAAAACATTTGTTGAGCACGAAGATGAGTTTCTGCCGATAAAAAGTGAATCGGTCATCATAGGTGATGTGAAAACCTTCTCCGGCTTTCTGCTCGATATACCAGACGGGGTGAATGTCGAGGACTACACCACGGTTCTGGTTTGGTGCGAGACATTTGGCGAATTTATCACAGCTGCCAAATATCGTTGACAATAGGGAGGGCGAC
>CAZOCA010000454.1:0-3719 GCA_964578105.1 uncultured Pararhizobium sp. | reverse complement strand
ACCGAAGGCTGGGTGTCTTGCGACCAATGCCCAGAGCAATCACTGCGTCTGTTTCTTCTATGGAAGCGAATTCCTCAGGAACTGAAAATCCGCCAATCGGGATCATTCGGATGTCCGGTTTTACCTTGATCAATTGCGATCTGGCAAAATGGGCAAGTGGATAATTTTCGCCAAAACCAACGACCCATATTTTCTCGGCCCGGGCCAATTGCATCACCGCATTATTTAGCTCGTCGCTACGAATAGCTTCAATCGACTTCACCAAATTCTGCACATCATTTGCCAGGTGATCGGCCAATTCGCTGCGACCGGACTTTTTTTCCAGCGGACGCGAAAAGACGCGTTTGCCGCCCTGGTCCGCCAAGTCACCAGATCGCGCCAGGTGTTGGGCTGTTCTAAAACTGGGATAACCAAGCCGTTTGAAAAACCGGGCGGTTGTTGCCTTGGAAACACCTGCAAGTTCAGAAATATGGGCTGCAGTGTTCAACGCTATGATGTCTGGCTGTTCTAAAAAGAGATCTGCCAGATGGCGTTCATTTCGTGTGAGGTCGTCGAAGATTTCAAGAATGCGTTCTGAAAGGCTGGCCTCAGTCATAACGGGTTCGTTTCAAAAATGATGCTTTGGGGGACGTTTGAAACAATCGTTTCTTTTTTGGTGTGTTTTGTCCAGCGCTTTGTGCAGCCTCAATTCAAGTTGTTTTGCGTGTCAGATTTTTGATCATCTCAATCAGCACATCTGTGCCTCTTTCAATATCGTCCCAGCTTGTCAATTCTTCCGGCGTGTGACTTATGCCGTTTTGGCTTGGAACGAATATCAAGGATGCAGGGCAGATAGCCTGCATTGATTGCGCGTCGTGGCCGGCACCAGATGTCATTAGTTGGCAGGAATGGCCGCTCTTTGCAGCGCTGCGCTCGGCGGTTTCAGGCAGGTCACTATCCAATACCACAGGGTCAAGCCAACTCATGGGTGTGATCTCGTTCCATAAATCGTGACGGCTTGCTGTTGCGGCGATTGTCCTTTCCAAAGCTTCCTGAAGGACTCCCATAACCGCTTTGTCGGTATCCCTGATGACGATTGTGAAGGTTACAGTTCCTGCAATCGTATGGGGTGTGTTCGGCCATGCTTCGATCTTGCCAACCGTGATGCGCGATTGATCAGAACCATGGTGCCGGAGGACTGTATCAATCTGGTTGATCACAGACGCGGCGCAGACCATTGGGTCGCGTCGTTGATCCATTGGGGTGGTGCCAGAATGATTGGCGGTACCTTTGAGGCTGACCGAAAGCAGGCAAATGCCGGATATCACTGTGGCAATTCCTATCGACACCTTTTCATTTTCTAGAATCGGTCCTTGTTCAATGTGCAATTCCACAAAAGCTTTCAAGCTCCCAGGCTGACGTGCGCAGCCCAGCGCTGACGCTGCATCAAGGCCTTGTGCATTCATTGCGTCTG
This sequence comes from uncultured Pararhizobium sp., assembly GCA_964578105.1. GTDB lineage: Bacteria > Pseudomonadota > Alphaproteobacteria > Rhizobiales. The sequence continues at coordinate 2,266 of CAZOCA010000454.1, read as the reverse complement.
TTAACAAAACGCCATCTGCGTCTTGTGCCTGTTCAATCCAACTTTGAGTTATCTGACCAGAGAGTGCCTGTGAGCCAAGCATCCCGCCAAATCGACCTTCTTCATCGGCAAAGGAAACCACTTCCATGGCGTATGCCAACTCATTGTCCGCCTCACGTAAGGTGATCATGGCGGCAATGGCGGCGGCAACGCCCAGCGTCCCGTCAAATGCTCCGCCATCTGGTACGGTGTCGGTATGTGAACCACTCATGACGACGGGTTCTTTCTTGTTGCCCCACCGCCCGATCACATTGCCGATTGGGTCCATGTAAGCTTGAAACCCTTCGGCGTGTAAAAACTCTACAAGCCATGCGCGGGCATCCATATCAGCGTCACTAAAGGCCACGCGGTTATAGCCGCCAGATTTGCTGGAGAATCCAAATTTGTTGATTGAAGATATGATGTGACGCGTAGCTGACAAGGTATCTATTCCCCGATTGGGCTTCTCAATTGAGTCTGGGCTCTAACGTGGAAGGGTAATCAGATTGGCCGCTTCTTCGGAATGCGGGTGAATGGCCATTGGGCAGAGGTGATCAGGTATGATTTCCAGATCGTAGAGCTCGCCAACGGTTCCATCGATGCGGAACCAGTCAACACAGTTCCCATTGTTAAGGTCTATGATCTGAATACCGCACCAAGGTTCTGAATCTGCATCTTTGAGTTTTTGGTCCAGTGCCAGCCCTTCGAACCTTTTGTAGCGGGGGCGGGAGAGGCCGACAAAGGCGAAGCCGTTGTGAAACGCCAGACCGCGCAGAAAGCCCGGGCAGAAGGCGCGGGGCTCAAAAGTGCCCTTGCCATCCTTGTTGAAGCGGACAACACCCAATTCGCCGGTTCCAGAGTTCATCAGCCACAATTCTCCATTATGCATGCGCGGAGAATGCGGCATGGAGAGGCCCTCGCAGACAATCCTGTTGCTGGCTACATCAATAACAATCCCGCCATCGGACCGTCTGTCGCGCCAGCCATCAATGGTGTTGGAGCGGGAGACTGCGGTGACATAGCGCGCCTTTCCGCCTTCCATCGCCAGACCGTTGAGGTGGCAGCGATCTTCATCAACCAAATCTGAAATAAAGGGTGGTTTCCAGACCATTTCAAAACTGTGTCTGGCGGAAACAGTGGCAAGGCAATTATAGCGCGTGTTGATGAAAAGCGGCTTCCCTTCATCATCAATTCCCACATCATGTGCATCCAGACTGCCAGTGACATGAACCGTGCGGGGAACGTAACAGGCATCAAACTGGTTGTTGATGCGCTGGTCTGGTTCCAGCACATTTTCAAACCGCAGGACCTGAAATCCAGCCGTCATGGTCAATGCGCCCTGATCATCCAGGCAAAGGCCCATCGGTTTTGGCATAGCCGCCTGGTGTATATTGATGCCGCCGTTTGGATTAAGGCCGACAAAATACAAAAGCCCTGACTGATAGGATGTAAAAGCCACCGAAAATTTCGAACGTGCCAACCGGTTTGCGAGGCCGGAAGATACCGAGTACTCCACTTGGGGAGCCGCAGTCTCTGTCGTTTTCGGATTTTGTTTGTCGGTAGTTGATTGCTCGGTCACATGTTTCCCGCATGGCAAGTTCGACACTATGGGCAGCCTTGCCCCAATTGAGATTGTCGGTCAATCAGAACGGTAAAGGCAAGTGTTAAAGTAGCAAACGACTACGCGCCGCAAGTGTATCTGTGCCCCTGATTTGCCAATTTGTGCATCACCATTTGTCTGATCAAACTATCGCAACTCTAAATGCAAAAGACAGCGAGTTTGGTGCAAATGATTTTCTCATATTCAGCACTAAAATGGCGTGCCTAAATACCACTTAGAGTGCAAAAGTGCCGCTGATTTTCTGGATTTGCGAGAAAAAACTCAACTTTTGTAAGATTTTTTGTAATGTACAACCAATCAGGGGGTAAGTATGCGTAAATTAATGATTTTTCTAACCGCATTGGTTGTGTTGAATGCATGTGCCAAGCGGCCGGATGCTATTGTGCCGGTGAACATTCCAATGGCCTCATATTCCAATATGGGCTGCCAGAAGCTGGCACGTGAACTTGTTGATGAGCAAGAATCGCTTGCGGCTTTGTCCAAGGCACAGAACAAAGCAGCCACGAGTGATGCTGTTGGTGTGTTTCTCGTTGCTATTCCTGCCGCGTCATTGACTGGTGGGGACAAAGAAGGCCAGAATGCTCTTACGAAAGGAAAGCTTCAGGCCATCGAAAGTACCATCAGGCA
>CAZOCA010000453.1:0-3720 GCA_964578105.1 uncultured Pararhizobium sp. | reverse complement strand
GGACATTCCTGCCTATCATTCGCGCCCCTCCAGCCCGACCAATTTGACGCTGCACGAGGCCATTGAGATCAATGGCCCGATTGGTTGCGGCGACGTCGCTGTCTTTCCTGGCGATACTCTGGTTGGTGATGATGACAGCATCATTGTGATCCCGGCCCACATCGTTGACGAAGTCGCCGATGACGCGGTTGAGATGACGGTCTATGAGGATTTTGTTTCCGAGATGGTTTTGGCGGGCGCAACAATTATTGGACTCTATCCAGCCACACAGGAAAAGAACCTGAAATTATTCGCAGAATGGCGCGCTGAAAAAGGCCGCTGATAAAATGCGAAGCTGCCCCTTTCCGGCGGCACCAGAACAATGAGTTGGACCTGAAATGATAGCCCCAAATGATCTGAAATCCATCATCCGTAACGGCCTTCTATCGTTTCCGGTAACCCCATTTGATGCCGACAACAATGTGGACGCTGCCGCCTTCAGTTCACATCTGGAGTGGTTATCCGGCTATCCGGTTGCGGGGCTGATCGTGGCTGGCGGGACCGGAGAGATGTTCTCATTGACCCCGACCGAGATTGTGGAAATCGTGCGGACTGCCAAGGCCGTTTCAGGCGATGCACCAATCATCTCCGGCTGTGGCTATGGCACAAAACTCGCTTGCGAAATGGCGCAGGGGATCGAGGCGGCGGGCGGTGATGGTATTCTGCTGTTGCCGCATTACCTGATCGGAGCACCCCAGGACGGTATTGAGGCGCATATCCGTGCTGTCTGTAAATCCACCAACATGGCGGTCATTGTTTATAATCGGGGCACCAGCCGCGTATCAGTCGATACACTGGCGCGGCTCTGCGAGGAATGTCCCAATTTGATCGGCTTCAAGGACGGCACTGGTGATATCAACACAGTGCGCCGCGTGACCCTGACAATGGGCGACCGCCTGGCCTATATCGGCGGGATGCCGACACATGAATTATTCGCTCAGGCCTATCGCGGTGCCGGGATGGCGACATATTCCTCGGCTGTATTCAATTTCGTCCCCGAAACAGCGCTGGCTTTCCACAGGGCATTTATCGCGGGAGATGATGCGACCTGCAACAAGCTGCTGACCGAGTTCTATTATCCCTTCACCGCCATTCGGGACCGCAAGACAGGATATGAAGTCGCCGCGATCAAGGCGGGCGTGCGCATGCGTGGTTTTGCAGCTGGCCGCGTGCGAACACCCTTGATAGACCTGACTGCGGAAGAGGATGACATGATGCGGCAATTGATCGAGGGAAGAGGATGATGATGGTCGAAATTCCAAAGAATGCCTTCAAGCAGGCACTGCGCGAAGGCCGCCAGCAAATCGGCTTTTGGTCTACGATACCTGATCCCTATCTGACCGAAATTCTATCAGGGGCAGGCTTTGACTGGCTGTTGCTGGATTCAGAGCATTCGCCAACTGATATAAGATTGATGATGCTGCAGCTTCAGGCCGGTCGCGCTGGTCCCAGCACACTGATTGTGCGCCCGCAAGTCAATGACCCGGTCCTGATCAAGCAATATCTGGATATCGGCGCGCAAACACTGTTATTGCCCATGATCCAGTCAGCCGACGAAGCCAGAGCCGCCGTATCTGCGATGCGGTATCCGCCTGCTGGTATACGCGGCGTTGCCACCATGACCCGTGCCTCCCGGTTTGGCCGCGCTGAGAACTATCTGCAGCGCGCAGAAGAAGAATTGTGCCTGTTGGTGCAGGTGGAATCCAAAGAGGCCGTCGAGCAAATTGAAGCGATTGCGGATGTGGATGGCGTTGATGGTATTTTTATCGGTCCGTCGGATCTGGCCGCCAGCCTTGGCCATAGGGGCGAACCGTTTCACCCGGAGGTCGTTCAAACTATCGAAGCTGCAATTGGTCGAATTACAGCAGCGGGAAAACCTGCCGGCATTCTGACACCCAATGTGGAATTCGCGCAGCGTTGCATGAATCTTGGAACGCGCTTTACGGCCGTTGGCAGTGATATGGGTTTGTTGCTGAATGGCGCTGAAGCGCTCGCACAGAAATTTTCTGATTAGGGTCTGAACTCTGACATGGGTCAGTTATGCGTTTTACAGATTTGAAGTGATCTGAAAGCGTGGGTAGCAGCGTGCGCAGAATTGTGCCGCTGGCATCACGCCTGTGGACCTGACATCGGCTGTCGGGCGTGTATTCAAACACATCCTCAACCACCGCTGCTCCGTTCCTCGGTGTGCAACATAAGATAAACCATATGGTTGCAGATTTGTGGGGTCTACAAGCAGAACATAGCGTTTAGCGCGTCATTCAAAGTTCACAAAATCGTCCGATAACCTTTGTATTCGGCCTGTAATCATTGCTCATCACAACTGCAATTAAAATTGCAATAGGAGCAGAAAATGATTGCAAATAGATACAAAACATCAGTGGCAGCGCTTGTTGCGTTGCTCGGTTCTACGGTCCTGGCATCTGCCGAGATCAAGGTTGAATTCTGGCACAGTTTCGGCGGTGTCGCTGGCGCTGCGTTGGACGAGATCATCGACAACTTCGAGGCGGAAAATCCCGACATCACTATCGAGGCGCAAGAGATTGGGAACTACAACGATATCGTAACCAAGCTTCAGGCTGCGATCCCGGCCCGGCGCGCGCCGGACGCCGTTATCATGGAAGTCACACGCTATGGTCTGTTTGCGGATCGGGGCGTGCTTCTGGACCTGACCGATTATGTCGAGGCTGATCCTTTGAAGGACGATCTTTACGATTTTGCACGTGAGGTTGGCGTGTTTGAGGGCAAAAACTACATCGTCCCGTTCAACTCCTCCACGCCGGTTCTATATTACAACAAGGCCATTTTTGAGCAGGCAGGCCTTGGCGCCGATACGCCGCTTAAAACGTATGATGATCTGCTGGTGGCTTCAAAACAGATTACAGAAAAGCTGGGTGATGACGGCATCACAGGCATTGCCGCGCCGGGACAATTTGCGCGTTGGGGCCTGATCATGGATAATGACAGTGACCTGATCGACAGCGTCTCCGGTGAGATTCTGCTCGACGCCCCGAACACCATCGAAGCCTATGAATTCATGGCCTCGCTGGTACATGAACACAAGGTTGCATCGCCGGACGGTGTCACGAAAGAAAACAATGGCCGCGATGCATTCCTGGCGGGCAAGGTTGGCATGATGATCAACTCCACGGGCAATTATGGCCGCTCGACTTCCGCATTGGGCGATGATCTGGTTGTCTTGCCGATGCCTTGCAACAGGGTCTGTGCAGTGCCCATCGGCGGCGCAGGCATTGGCATCCTGTCTACATCTGAAAAAGAGGTGCAGGACGCGGCCTATAAATTTGTCAGCTTTGCTGCCTCCCCGGAATCCAACGCCCTGTGGTTTTCCGAAACCGGCTATATGCCAATCAACAAATACAACCCCGAGCAGCCGCTTGCGGCAGCGGCACTGGCTGAAAAGCCCGGCATTGGTGTAGCCATCAACCAGCTTGGTTTCGCCCGTGGCCGGCCCCGCCCACCTGTTGTGAGCTGGATGCGTGCGTCCGAATATGACATGTGGCAGGCCATGGCCTTGGGACAGAGGGAAGTCTCTGACGTTCTGACCGAGTTCGCCGGGCGCACCCGCGCAGAAGCCGAGCGTTTGAAAAAATAACCACTCATCAAGATCATCCAGCGGAGCCTGTGTCAGGCTCCGCCCCACTTTTGAACGAGCGCTTATGC
>CAZOCA010000452.1:0-3726 GCA_964578105.1 uncultured Pararhizobium sp. | reverse complement strand
CCTGACCACTCAGATAAATCTCACCATCTGATGCGTTTTCGAGGCCAGCAATCATCCGCAAAGTTGTGGTTTTACCGCAACCAGATGGCCCCAGCAGGCACAGCACTTCATCATCGGCAACGTCAAACGTGACTGCATCCACTGCCGTCAGATCACCAAACTGCTTGGTTATATTTTTCAGCGAAATTCCACTCATTTACGGATGGTCCCGAATGTAACGCCGCGCAGCAATTGTTTTTGCAAAACAAAAGTAACGATGAAAACAGGTATCAGGAACAGGCTGACAATGGCTGACAGCAGGCCCCAGTCGACGCCAATTTCCCCTCCGATTGTGTTAGCCATGGCCACGGGAACCGTGCGGGTATCAGAGCCGGTCAACAACAAGGCAAACAGGAATTCATTCCAGGTGAGAATAAGCGCAAACACCGCCGTTGCGGCCAGGCCGGCCAGAACCTGGGGCAAACAAATCCGGAAAAAGACTTTCCAGTCGTTTGATCCGTCCAATCGTGCGCTATCCTCGATCTCAGGATTGAGATCATCAAAAAAGCTTTTCATCATCCAGATGGAGAACGGCAGATTGAACGCCGTATAAAGCAGAATAATGCCAATATAACTGCCTGAAAGACCGGTAACACGGAACATCAGAAAGATCGGGATGATGACCACAATCGGTGGCAACATCCGTGTCGTCAAAATGATGAACATATAGGTGTCATTGCCCTTGAGCGGATAGCGCGAAAAAGCATAGGCAGCCAGTGTTCCGATGATAAGTGCCAGGATCACGCTGCTTCCGCCGATAAAGGCTGAATTGACAAAATACTGGATAAAGCCCGTGGCAACCGCGTCGCCCGCCTGGGTATCGCGGAAGAACACGGATCTGAAATTATCAAAGGTCGGTGTGAAAAACAGCTTTGGCGGAATGGCCAGCGCATCGGAGCGCGTCTTGAACGCGGTCAGGATCATCCACAGAACCGGAAAGAAGTAAATCAGCGCAATGACACCCGCCACCAGGCTATAGAGCCATCCGGCTTGACCCGGTTTACGGAAGGCAGCTTTACGATAAGCCATGGTCAGCCTTCCTCATTTCGTCGATTGACGATGTAGAGATAAATGCTTGTCAGCACGATCACGACAAACAGGATCAGATAGGCCAATGCGGATGCCTGACTGGTTCTGAAGAATTGAAAGCCCAACCGGTAAGCGTAAATTGCAACCGTTTCGGTAGACGCGCCGGGACCACCGCCAGTGATCAAAAAAGACAGGTCAAACAGCTTGAATGTTTCGATCGTCCGAAACAAAAGCGCCAACAGTAAAAGGCTCTTGATGTAAGGGAATGTAATTGTTCGAAAGCGCCGCCAGGGCGATGCCCGGTCAATTTCGGCAGCTTCATAAAGGTAAGTTGGCACCGACACCAAACCAGCCAGCACCAGCAACATGACAAAGGGTGACCACATCCAAGCATCTGCGATCACAATGGCCGCAATGGAACCAGCCGGTGTGGCCAACAAAATAAACGGCTCGCCGGTGAAAAGCCCAATGGCCCAACTCAACAATCCCAGCGTTGGATCATAAAACAGCTTGAAAAAGATCGCGACGGATACAAAAGACAGCATCATCGGCGCGAGCACTAGCATCAGCAAAATGCGGCGTAATGGAAATGTCTTGGCAAACAGCAATGCCAGCAAAAATCCGAAGATCAATTGCAGCGTTACGGAAGCGCCGACAATGATACCCGTCGTTTGAAAACGTTCCCAGACCACCGGGTCGGTCAGCACCTTCTCGTAATTATCAAGCCCTTTGAAGGAAGGGACGGTCAGCCGATTGGCGCGGTAGTTGAAAAAGCTCAATCCGAAAGACCACAGAAGCGGAAAAATATTCATCACGAACAATGTGATAAGAGCAGGCGCGACCAGTAAAGGGCCGCGCCGCTCAGGCGCATTCAGCCAGGCTAACAAGCCACCAGACTTGGCAACAGATCCGGCACCAGAGACAGCACCAGCGCCAGATGTGTTGAGATCAACCATGGCAGAACGCTCCTTCGTCATTTCAGATCAATCTTCGATCCGACCGGCGTCACGCAGCAATTCATCCTGGAATGCAGCTACATTATCCAGAGCTTCCTGTGCGGAGATCTGACCGGTGATGGCTTTGTCGAACTCTTCCTGCTGTTGTGTCAGCAACTCGAAGAATTCAGGCACGTGCCACAAATCTTTCTGCCACTCCAGCATCGCCTTGTGCTGCGCATTCCAGGGTGCCCAGCTCTCATAGTCCGGGTTGTTCAGAACACTGACCAGGCCCGATTGTCCGCCAGCTTTGACCGCAGCAATCTGCGTTTCTTCCGACAACCACCATTTCACCACATCAAGCGCTTCCTTGATGACTTCATCATCATTCCACGTGGTCAGAACAAATGGTTGTCCGCCCAGATTACCGGTCCGATCAATCTTGCCATCTCGCATATTACCCGGTGGCACCGCGAAAGAGGCGCGATCATGGACCTTGGATGTGGCCGGATCGATAACAGGCGCTCCCAAAGCAACCCAGTCAACAATGGCTGCAATTTTACCCTGCATGAACAGGTCCTGGATTTCAAAAATACCCATCTGACCTGTTTTGGCGATTGGCGGTGCATATTCCAGCAAATCAAGGAAGCGTTGGAACCCTTCCACATTCTCTGCTGAATTTACAACGCCCAGTGCCGGGGAATTCGGCTGCGTGGTTTCATCCCAGATGCCACCACCAAATTGCCAGAAAAACGCATTGATCTGCATGGTTGAGAAATCAAGCGGTTTGGCTGCCTGATAAGCGATCCCATAGAAATCACCGGCGGCAGTCCCACTGCCAAGCTTCTCACCGCTTTTGCGGGCAAAATGCTTTCCAAAATTCTCCCAATCATCCCACGTGATGCTTTCCCAATCATCGGGATTACACGGCAGATCACTTCCATAAGCAGCCTTGAACGTGGCGTTCTCGCCTTCATCACAGAACAGATCAGTTCGGTAATAGGTCACATAAGTGTCAGGGAATTGCGGGAAACCATAGTAATTCGCATCCGGATGCGGATAACCGGTTTTCTCGATATCGGCGGCAGAGACATTCGGATAAGTCGAATAGCCAGAGACCAAAGCCGGGTGCAGATTGTTCATGATGGCCTGCAATCCCGGATCGGCTGCAATCAGATCATTGAGCTTCAGAAAGTGGCCACTTTCAATGAAAGTTCCAAGCCACTGACTGTCAGAGACAATCATCTGGTATTTCTGCTCGCCGGAATTGAGCGATGCATTCACCCGGTCAAAAAAGTTTGGCCATGGAATGAAGTCAATTTCGAGCTGAACATTGTTGCCAGACGGCGCCTTGTAGGTCGCATTTGCATGCTCCTGCATAAAGCGCGTCGGGCCCCAGTCTGGTGCAGCCATGCGGATTGTAATATCCTTGGCCCAGGCACTTTCGGCAACCAGAAACGGGGCTGCAGTCAGAGCCAGAACCGACAGGGTTCTTTTCAGTGTCATTCGCTTATGTTCCATCATATCCTCCCTAAGTTGATGGCAGTCAGTTTTGAACGGGCGGCATATCAAGGCGCAGCCCGGTCGTCGTGTCGAAGTACAGAAGGCGATCGATATCGAATTGCAGCGGCAGAAGATCGCCAGGCTTTGCCTGCCCGACCTGTGACCCTCGAAGGGCCACCTTCAGATCATTTCCCGAAGATTCGACATCGACAATTTCCAG
>CAZOCA010000451.1:0-3736 GCA_964578105.1 uncultured Pararhizobium sp. | reverse complement strand
ATTGAAGCCAGACAAAACACAAAATTTTTGGCCAAAAGCCGCCATTTGGAGCGTCAAACGGTCAGTTCAGTCATCCGCCTTGAGTGCGGTGACTTCAATTTCAATCTTCATGGCCGGATCAATCAGATCGCAAATCAGCATGGTCGCGGCCGGACGAATGTCCTTGAAATAGGTGCCGACCAAATCAAAGACCGTGCTGACATATGTTCGGTCAGTCACGTAATAGACCACGCGGACAATGTCTGTGCGTTGGAAACCGGCCTGACTAAGGGTGTTGTCAATGGTGGCGAAGATGTTCGCCACCTGGACATCCAGAGCATCTGGCAATTGCATTGTTGTGTAGTCAAAACCGGTGGTGCCCGAAACGAAGCACCAATTTCCCTGCACGACGGCACGGGAATAGCCAGCTGTTTCCTCAAAGGGAGACCCTGTGGAGATCAACTGGCGTTTCATCACAAAGGCCCTAAAGCCTGACTCTTAGGCCCAAGGGTGCGTTTCGGCCTGACTGGCTTCAAACGCATCGATGCTGGCGACTTTTTCCATTGTCAGGCCAATGTCATCAAGACCGTTCAGGAGGCAATGCTTTTTAAAGGCATCAATCTCGAAATTGATCACACCGCCATCTGGACCATGGATCTGCTGGGTTTCCAGATCAACACTGAGTGTTGCATTGGAACCGCGCTCGGCATCATCCATCAATTTGTCCAGCTCTTCCGGCGATACCACGACTGGCAGAATGCCGTTCTTGAAGCAGTTATTGTAGAATATGTCGGCGAAGCTTGTGGAAATGACACAGGTAATGCCGAAATCCTTCAGCGCCCATGGAGCGTGTTCGCGGCTGGAACCGCAGCCGAAATTGTCGCCTGCCACCAGAATGTTGGCATTGCGGTAAGCAGGCTTGTTCAGCACAAAGCCTTCATTTTCCGAACCATCATCATTGTAGCGCATTTCTGAGAACAGAGCTGTTCCCAGACCGGTGCGCTTGATGGTTTTCAGATATTGTTTTGGGATAATCATGTCCGTGTCGATGTTGATGAACGGCATTGGTGCTGCAACAGCGGTCAATTTGTCGAACTTGTCCATTTTTTATTCCCTTATGTGATTGCGCGCCGGTTTAGCCCAGCTTTGGACATTTGTGAAGCGGTGAGTTGCTGAATTCGGGTTGGTCAATGGTCAGAAAGCCAGGGAATCAGACCCTATTAACCATGACATTGATCACAGAAGCCCGATTAACGCGTAATTTACGGCGCAAAGCGATGTTGCTGTCGTGATTGAAAAGACATTGGTGCGCCCATGCCATCGACGGCAACTCTTGCAGATTTTGAAGACGACAGTGTTTCAGATGCTGTCGGGATAGCTGAGCCGTGGTCGCTGACTTTGAAAGAGGCGCGCGCACTGGATCATGACGATCTGGCGGCTCTTGATGATTTGATGCAAAGGGCTGGTGACAGCCACTGTGGCAATGTCTTCTTTGAGCCGCGTGCGGTTTTGGCTTCAAGCCCTTTGTCAAAGCAGCCGATTCATTGGCTTTTGTGGTCCCAGCAAAACCGGCTTTGCTTTGCGGCACCTGTGGTTATGCGGCGGGTTGGCGGGTTTTCCTTTCTGAAAATCTGGACACATACTTACGCGCCGCTCGGGACGCCGCTTATTGCTGATCCGTTTCAGGCTGATGCGTTTTTGGATGAACTGGCGCGGCAGGGTTTTTCAGCGTTTGTCTGTCCCTGGATGGAGTCAGACAGTATTTTAGCCAAAGCGGTTCAAAACCGCAGCGCCCAATTGCAGGGGTTTTGGTCCGGGCAGGCTGATCGTGTTGTTCTGACATCGGACTGGACCCAGGCTGTTTCGCTTTCCAAGCAGCGTAAAAAGAAATTGCGCAAAATGCAGCGACAAATACCGCTGGTGCATACTGTGCTGCAAGGTTCAGAGGCACAGAATGATGGATTCCGTCAATTCTGTGAGCTGGAGGCCATGGGCTGGAAGGGCGCAGCGGGCTCCGCACTTAAGCAGACTGAAACAGCCCTGAATTTTGCCACCGAACTGGTGGCCGGACATGCGGCCCGTGGTACGCTGGCGATTGACAGTCTGAACGACCCGGCTCGTTCCGGCGATCAGGCGGTAGCCATAGTTGTGAGTTTTGCGCAGGCCGGGCGCGGTGTTGTCTGGAAAATCGGCCATCATACGGATTATGACGCGGTGTCGCCGGGCTATCAGGTTATTTTGGCCGCGTCTGAGCGTTTTACGGCCTCTGATACCGCAATCTCTATCGATTCTCTGGCTGGCCCTGAGCATCCAATGGTCGGATGGCTCTGGCCTGGACGATTGACTGTGGGAACACTGAGCATTCCGCTTGGCAACTCCTCGTTGACGGCCAGAATCCTGTCCCGCTTTTACGCGGCGGAAACACGCCTCAGGTCAATGGCCCGGGCTCTGCGTCAGCGGCTTCGCGGATAGCTTGGTTGCGCAATTCACGGCGGATTATTTTTCCAGATGTTGTCAGCGGCAGTTCAGTTCTAAAGGCAATTTCACGCGGAAATGCATGGGCCGACAGGCGTTCACGCACATAGGACTGGATTTGCTGTGCCAGATCGGGTGAGGGCGCAAAGCCGGGCGCAGCTATGACATAGGCCTTGACGATTTCGGTGCGCAGGGCATCAGGCTTGCCAATAACGGCCGCCAAAGACACGGCTTCGTGGCTGAGCAGGCAGTCTTCCACTTCGGTGGGTCCTATGCGGTAGCCGGCAGATGTAATGATATCATCATCCCGCCCAACAAAGCTGACATAGCCGTCTTCATCCATGACAGCCTGATCGCCTGTGGCAAACCAGTCCTTCTGTGGTCCCTTGAATTTAGCCGCTGTCTCATCCGGCCGGTTCCAATAGGACAGCATCATCACCGGGTCCGGCGCATGGATGGCGATTTCTCCTTGATGACCTGGTGGCAAGGCCAGGCCATCAAGCCCCAGAATGGTAACATTGTGGCCTGGAACAATTCGGCCAATGGCACCCGCCCGGTTCATATCAAGAGCGGCACAGGACCCAAGCACCAGATTGCACTCGGTCTGGCCATACGCATCATTGGCCGTGATACCCAGCGCAGATTTGGCCCAATTATAAGTTTCCGCACCCAATGCCTCTCCGGCTGAGGCGAGCGATCGCAAACGCAAGTCATAGCGCGTTGCCGGGTCCGGCACAGCGCGCAGCATTTTCAAGGCGGTGGGCGGTACGAAGGCATTCACCACGCCATGGGTCTGCATCAGATGAAAAGCGTCTTCAGGATCAAATTTCTGAGTGGCACTGGAGAGCACCGGAACGCCCAGCATCAGAGATGGCAGCAGCACGTTCAGCAGACCACCAGCCCAGGCCCAGTCGGCTGGTGTCCAGATGCGATCACCGGCCTGTGGCAGAAAATTGTGCGACATTTGCATGCCGGGCAGGTGACCCAGCAGCACCCGGTGGCCATGCAGCGCACCTTTGGGCGGCCCTGTGGTGCCAGAAGTGTAGATCATCATGGCCGGATCATCGGGTGTCGTCATCTTGGTCTGGAAACGGTCGGAGGCTTTTTTGAGAATATCCTCATAGTGAACGACATGGGCCGGAACCGGTATACCGGTTGGCATATCTGTGACTATTATGGCGCGAAGTTTGGGCAATTGGCTCTGTAGTTCAGCGAGTTTTTCATAGCCTTGCTGATTGGTGATGATGCAGGAAACACCAGCGTCGGCCAGTCGATAGCTCAG
>CAZOCA010000450.1:0-3737 GCA_964578105.1 uncultured Pararhizobium sp. | reverse complement strand
GTCCACCGTGGCGCGGAGACATCATTTTAACGGCTTCACGACAACACAGGAAAGTACCGGTGGTATTGACAGCAAACGTCTTGTTCCAACGCGCAAGGTCAAAATCTTCAAGACGCCCCACTTCGGGCAATATCCCGGCATTGTTCACAAGCCCATCAATTTGTCCGAACCTGTCCTTGCCCTTCTTGAAGACCGAGATCACATCAGCCTCGACCGACACGTCGCTGGCCACCGCGCAAGCGTGACCGCCAAGGGCTTCGATTTGTTCCACAACTTGGGCTGCCGCTTTGGCATCTGAGCGATATGTCAGAACAACATTCCAGCCTTTACCGCCCGCTGCAATTGCCGTTGCGGCACCGATCCCGCGTGATCCGCCAGTAATGAGGATTGTCTTTGTCACTCAAGCCTCCTCAATGACTGAAAAATTGTATAGAGAGAGAGAGCCAGGCACTTCAGCGTCGCGCACCTGCTTCCAAACAATCTGTCCAGTCACTGTGTTCGCATCGCGGTGCAACTGGCCTCTTTCGCCCAAAGCCCGCATCACAAATGGCAAGCCCTGATTGCTCATTTAGTCTCACTGGCAAGGTCGATAGCAACATCGACAATCATATCTTCCTGACCGCCAACCATTTTGCGTTTTCCCAATTCCACGAGGAGAGAACGCACATCGACTCCATAGCGTTCCGATGCATTTTGTGAATGTCGCAGAAAGCTGGAATAGACCCCCGCATACCCTAAAGACAGCGTATCGCGATCAACCCGCACGGGCCGGTCCATGAGTGGGCGAACCAAATCTTCACCCGCGTCCTGCAGAGCGAACAAATCAGCATCATGATGATACCCTTCACGCTCCAAAACGGCGACCAGCGGCTCAATTGGCGTGTTGCCTGCCCCAGCCCCCATTCCGCAAAGCGACGCATCGACGCGATAAGCGCCCTCATTGATAGCAACGATGGAGTTGGCGACAGCAACAGACAAATTCTGATGTGCGTGAATGCCAATCTGAGTTTTCTCGTCCAAAATCTCGCGATATGCACGAATGCGGTCGATGGTCCCCTTCATGGTCAGCGCACCTCCGGAATCAGTGACATAAACGCAATGCGCCCCATAACTCTCCATGAGCTTGGCTTGCTGCGCCAACATGTCTGCCGGCGCCATATGCGCCATCATCAGAAAACCTGAAACATCAAGACCCAGATCACGGGCAGCTGCAATGTGCTGGCGGGAAATATCGGCCTCAGTACAATGGGTCGCAATTCGAACCGAGCGCACACCAAGCGCTGCAGCTTTTCGCAGATGCTCAATTGTTCCGATACCCGGCAACAACAATGTTGTCAGACGCGCGCGCTTGCAGTTTTCCGCAGCAGCTTCAATCCAACTGGTGTCACTATTTGAACCAAACCCATAATTGAGAGATGAACCCGCAAGGCCATCGCCATGCGCAACCTCAATTGCGTCAACTCCGGCAGCATCAAGTGCGGCAACAATTTCACCAACACGTGTCGGGTCTACCTTATGCCCGATGGCATGCATACCATCTCTCAAAGTGACATCTTGCAAATATATATCACTCATCACGCACGCCCTCCGGCTATCATTTTTTCTGCCGTTCGCATGGCTGCGGACGTCATGATGTCGAGGTTTCCAGCATAAGAAGGCAGGTAATGCGCAGCACCCTCCACCTCCAGAAACACCGATACTTTCAAACCTGAAAAACGGTCATCGAAATCAGCGAGCACAATTGGATCATTCGCGGGTATCTCTTCAATCTGCACTTCGTGTTTCAATCGATAACCAGGTACGTACTGGCTCACTTCCGCGACCATCTCATGCACTGAAGCGCGAATTGCGTCATGGTCGCTGTCTTCGCACAGGCACAAAACGGTATCGCGCATGGTCAGCGGCGGTTCAGCAGGGTTCAAAACGATGATGGCCTTGCCATGCTTTGCATTGCCTATTTTTTCAATGGCACGCGAGGTCGTTTCTGTGAACTCATCAATATTCGCACGTGTTCCAGGCCCCGCCGATTTCGACGCGATTGCGGCAATAATCTCGGCATATCGAACAGGCGTCACATTGGAGATCGCTGCTACGATCGGTATCGTCGCCTGTCCACCACATGTCACCATGTTGACGTTTTGCGCGCTGATATGTTCGTCAATATTGACCGAAGGCACAACAAACGGGCCAATGGCAGCTGGAGTCAGGTCCACGACGGGAATGCCGCGCGCGCTCAACATCTTGTCGTGCTTGACATGAGCGCCTGCACTGGTGGCATCGAAAACCAGACCTATCTCGTCAGCTTCCGGCAATTCCAGAAAACCTTCCAGGCCGGTTTCGCAAGCTGCAACGCCCATTCGTTTGGCGCGCGCCAGCCCATCCGATTGAGCATCGATGCCGATCATACAGCCCATCTCCAGCACGTCCGAAATCCGTAAAACCTTGATCATCAGATCGGTTCCGATGTTGCCTGAACCAATGATCGCAACCTTATTACGTTTCACGATTGGCCTCCGTATTTTAGAGTAATTTGAGCGGTAGCCTGATTGCGCCACCTGGTTTGAAGTCATCATTTTGAAGGTTTTCGGATACCGCTTATTCCGAATTAAATTGCGCGCATTTGGCTGGCGATGCTGGCATCGACTTTTGCTTTCCGAGACGGCCCGCTTTGCCCTTCAAGCGCAATGCGTACAGCCGACCGAACAAGCCGTGGCTCGAACTGCGGTTCAATTTGGGCAATAATCGTAAGCGCGATGCGCGCATAGTGCTCAGCCAATAGTGCGGCAACCAACTCACCGTCCCGCGCTTGACAGGCTTCAAAAATAGCCTCGTGCTCACTCTTCGATTGCTGATAGGAACTGGCTTGAACGATGTACATTCGGCGGTATCGTTCGGCGTGCTCATTCAACTGCGCTGAATAGATAATATGCCGCGGGCCAGCGTCCCGGATCGCGATCATGTGAAAGTTCCGGTGAGCCGCGTCAAATTCTTCAAAATCGTCTGCGGACGAATTATCGTCCATTTTATTGAGACAATCGCGCATCTCTGAGAGAGCATCATCTGTCAGACTTGGTACACTTAAACGCACTGTTGCACTGTCGAGCTTGATGCGAAGTGCGTATAATTCATCAAGATCCGCCATGGATGTTGATGAAATGACAACCTGCCGTCCGCGTTGAGATGTTATCAAACCGTCGCGCTCGATGAGCCGCAACGCTTCCCGAACAGGAGTGCGGCTAAGGCCTAACCTTTCGGCAATCTTGACCTGTGATAGTCTGGCGCCTGGCGAGAAGGTTCCGCGCAGAATTGCGTTCTTGATACGATCATAGGCATCTGCCATCAGAGCGCCCGGCGCAGTGGAATCTACTTCCGCACCATCAACCTCTCCGTCATGGACTGGTTTTGCCAAGAATTTTACCTCAAAATATCTTATTCCAACATCAAAATCTGTATCCCGAATTGAAATATTGGTCAAGTTTCTGTATTCAATTTTGAACTGTTTTGATAGTCAAACTCAGGTAAATCGCCCATTTAGACGCACAAACTGGGAACTTCTTGATTTTGCAATCTCACCAGTTTTTAAATCGGGCTTATTAACTGCACACAATTTTTAAACTCACGTGGCTTCAGAAATTATTGGGCGTTTGCCACATCATCGGTGACATACACAAACCCGAACTCAAAATTCACGCTAAATTCGATCGTCAGCGCAAGGTTATCATTCATAGAAGCCGACC
>CAZOCA010000449.1:0-3744 GCA_964578105.1 uncultured Pararhizobium sp. | reverse complement strand
CATCAACCCCAACGCAAAGGGTGCAATGACCGGCAGATTACCGCTGGACTGGCGCTCATAAAGCACCTCGCCATCGGCTGTTGATATCCGCTCGATGGCGTGTTCGATGACACTGTATCCGCCATTGGCAAAGGGCACATAGGCAGAAGTCATTTCCAGCGGCGTTGTTTCGCTGGTGCCAAGGGATAAGCTGGGAATGCGCTGCAAGTCGCTGTTGATGCCAAGACGATTGGCAACTTCTGCCACGGCATCAATGCCCACCTCATCACCAAGACGGGCCGCAACTGTGTTCAACGACAGTGACAGCGCCTGTTCCAGCGTCACTGGGCCACGATATTTCTTGTTGTAGTTCTGTGGTTCCCAGCCATTGATCTGGACCGGGCCATCAATGCGCACCGTATCAGGTGTGAGGCCCAGTTCCATGGCCGCCAGATAAACAAAGGGTTTGAAGGACGAGCCGGGCTGACGGCGCGCATCAGTTGCACGGTTGAACTGGCTCTCACCATAATCACGTCCACCCACCAGAGCGCGCACAGCACCGGTTGGGTCAATCGACACGATTGCGCCCTGGGTGACACCATAAGTCCCGCCATCGCGGTCCAGACCTTCTCGCAACGCGCCTTCGGCAAGTTTCTGCAAACGATGATCTATGGTGGTTTGAACGACCACATCTTCTTCAATCGTGCCAAGGAAACCTTTCACCCGGTCGTACAGCCAGTCCGCGACATAATTATCAGCACCCGCCAAATGACGGCTGGTGGCAGAGGCCGGATTTGCAATGGCAAATTCGCGCTCTGAACTGGTGATATAACCAACATCTTCCATGGCAGCCAAAACCAGTTTGGCACGCGCCTGTGCAGCTTCCGGATTGCGGTTGGGTGCCAGACGTGATGGCGCTTTCAACAAGCCTGCAATCACGGCGGATTCCGCCAATGTCAGATAGCGGGCCGATTTCTGGTAGTAGGTGCGCGCCGCCGCATCCACGCCTGTCGCGCCTCCGCCCAGATAGACGCGGTTGAGATACATCTCCATGATTTCATCTTTGGAGAATTTGTACTCAAGCCAAATGGCAATCGGCACTTCTTTCAACTTGCGGCGCCAGTCCCGCTCGGGACCAAGGTAAAGGTTTTTCGCAAGCTGCTGGGTAATGGACGAACCACCCTGCACCACACGCCCTGCCTGAAAATTGGCAATCATGGCACGTGCGATACCTGGAATATCAACGCCAAAATGGCTGTAAAAGCGCCGATCCTCAATGGCCATGACGGCTTGCGGAAGATAGGGCGGCAATTGCTCGAAGCGAACGGTTTCGCCCCCGGTTTCGCCGCGATTTGCAATCAGGGAACCGTCGCGCGCCAGAAGCTGCACGTTGGGTGAGCGAACCGGGATTTTCAGTTCCGCAAAATCAGGAAGTTCCGAAGAAAAATAGATCGCCAGACCACCAAGGCCAATGGCGCCCCAAAGCATGAGCACAAAGCTCCAGTAAAACAGGAACCCGAAAAACCCACGTTTCTTCTTCGGACGACGTTCCTTTGAAGGATGTTTTCTACCGCGCTGAGGTGGCTTTGAACCGTCACCGCCGCCCCGTTTTACTGCGCTGGACCGTGCTGCGCGCGTGCGCGGCTGTGCCGCTGCGCGCGCAGGCGCGTTGCCGAATACCGGTTCTTTTCTGTTCTGCTGTCTGGGGCCACTCATGGGTGTTCCACACGCTCTCAAGTCAGGAATATTGCGACATGCGGCATGGAGTTTAAATGAGGCAATTTAAGGGGCAGTTAAGCATATCCACTTTTCCAACCCAGCCAATTCCGCCAATAAATGGATCAAAACTCTGATAAAGCGCTAAAAATGTTAACTGTAACTCCACAAAGTCCGGCTGCTGGGGGCCTCATTAACCCCTGACCGGATGTGCTGTTGTATTCTCAACGCCATATTTAACGCGCTTGAGAAAAGATAAAATGGCACAGCAACGAGTGGATTGGGTGGATGCGGCCAAAGGCATCTGCATTATTTTCGTGGTTATGATGCATTCAACGCTGGGGGTGGAAAAAGCCGCTGGCGAGACAAGCTGGATGCATCTGGTTGTTGCGTTTGCCGCACCGTTTCGTATGCCGGACTTCTTTCTGATTTCCGGACTGTTTCTGGCGCTGGTGCTGGATCGAAACTGGCGGAAATATTTCGATCTGAAAGTTGTTCACTTCTTCTATTTTTACGCCCTCTGGGTCACGATCCAGTTTCTGTTCAAAGCGCCGGGACTGGCATCTGAATACGGGATTGGCGGCACGGTGCTGCTGTATCTGAAAAGCTATATCGAGCCCTTCGGAACGCTATGGTTCATCTATATTCTGCCGATCTTCTTTGTTGTGACAAAGGCGGCCCATGATTTGCACATTCCGGTCTGGATGACAGGCATTGTGGCTGCGCTGTTGCATTTGACCGGGCTGCATACCGGTTGGCTGCTGGTGGATGAATTTGCGTCCCGTTATGTCTTCTTCTTTGCTGGCTATGCGCTGGCTCCACTGATCTTCCGCATTGCTGAATGGGTGCGGCATGACCTGCCCAAGACAGCGGCCTTCCTTGTGGTCTGGGCGCTGGTCAATGGCGGGCTGGTGTGGGCTGGTGTTGCCGGCATGCCGGTCTTCTCACTGCCGCTGGGGTTTGCAGGTGCCGTTGCGCTGATCTGCGTTGCATCAATCATGGTCCAGAGCCGTTTCTCTGGGCCCATTGCCTGGCTCGGGGCCCATTCCATCGTGATTTATCTGGCATTTTTCCTGCCAATGGCGATCTCGCGCATCATATTACTGAAAACGGGCCTCATTCCCGATCTCGGGACCGTATCTGTGCTCGTCACCATGGCAGGCGTTTTGGCACCGGCCATTTTCTACCTCATCCTGCAACGGTTGAATATCGGGCTGTTCCTGTTTGAAAGACCTTCATGGGCGCGGATGTCACATACATCGCCGCCCCGGAACCGTAAGGTCGCGATGGAGCCGGGCGAATAAGCCGACACCAATCGTATCTGATTGGCGATTTCCGCTTTAGTATGGGTGGCGGCAATGGCATAGTCCGGCCATGTCACATGAAACAGATTCTCAGACCAAACCCATGAAAACCGGCGATCATTTAATGCTCGTGGATGGCTCGGCCTATATCTTCCGCGCCTATCACGCTTTGCCTCCCCTCACCCGCAAATCCGACGGACTGCCTGTTGGCGCAGTTGCCGGGTTCTGCAACATGTTGTGGAAACTTCTGGCCGTAGCCGAAGATACATCGCTTGGCGAGAAGCCAACACATTTTGCGGTGATTTTCGATGCGAGCAGCAAGACGTTCCGCAATGATATCTTCGGTGAATACAAAGCCAATCGCAGTGAAACACCGGAAGATCTGATCCCGCAATTTGCTGTCATCCGCGATGCCACGCGCGCCTTTAATGTCGCCAGCATCGAAAAGGACGGATTTGAAGCGGATGATCTGATTGCCACCTATGCCCGTCAGGCTGAAGAAATGGGGGCCCATGTCACCATTGTCTCGTCAGACAAGGATCTGATGCAACTGGTCACCGAAAAGATCATCATGTTTGACCAGATGAAAGACAAGATCATCCGAACAGCGGACGTGATTGAAAAATTCGGCGTTGGTCCGGAAAAGATGATTGATCTGCAGGCGCTGGCCGGTGACAGCACCGACAATGTGCCGGGGGTTCCGGGCATTGGGGCCAAAACGGCAGCGCAATTGCTGTTGGAGTTT
>CAZOCA010000448.1:0-3760 GCA_964578105.1 uncultured Pararhizobium sp. | reverse complement strand
GGGCCGAATTATTCCTTACGTTGAAGATTTGTAGACATGAGGTCGTGGCCCGCCCGACATAACTCAACTCAACAGGCGCTTTGGTTTGCCTGTCTTGCCTGTGCCCTGATCCTTGTCAGCTCTGACGCCTTTGGCCATGGCGTTGCCAGAGGCGACCAATCCTACCTTACCAATATTGAGGGCGTACACCCGTTTCCCTTCATGTATCTGGGTGCCAAGCACATGGTCACCGGGTACGATCATCTGCTGTATCTGGCCGGGGTCATCTTCTTTTTGCGCAAGCTGAAAGATGTTGTGAAATTCGTCAGCCTGTTTGCCATCGGCCATTCCATCACGCTGCTGTTCGGCGTGCTGTCCGGCATTCAAATCAATGCCTATCTGGTGGATGCAATTATCGGATTGTCCGTGTGCTACAAGGCGCTGGAAAACCTCGGGACGATCCGCTTTCTCGATCCCCGCATTGCCGTTTTTGGGTTTGGCCTTGTTCACGGCTTTGGCCTGTCGACCAAATTGCAGGACCTGTCTTTGTCACAGGATGGGCTGGTCGCCAATATGATCTATTTCAACATCGGTGTTGAGATCGGCCAAATCATTGCCCTGACTTTCCTGCTGGTTCTGTTTTCATGGCTGCGCAGCTTGAGCAATTTTCCTCAGGTGGCGAGCAGCGCGAACATCGCTCTCTTTGGCGCAGGTCTGCTGCTTTTCGGCCTGCAAATTGTTGGCTTCATCATTAATTGAGGTGAGTTATGACTGACACATCACACACTGCACGTTCCATTGGCATTCGGCTTCTGATCTCTGCATTTGTCGCGGTGGCGCTTCTGGTTGCATTCGTATTGCCCGCCGAATACGGCATCGACCCGACGGGAATTGGTAAGCTGACAGGTGTTTCCGCTCTGGCTCAGGATGCGCCTGAGCCAGCTGCCTCCAAAGCTTTCGGCCAGTCATTGAGCTTCAATGTGGAAGAGTATGATCTGACGGCTGAGCAAATCAACCGCTCCATTCGCGGGTTGCTGCATCTGGAAGACAACCCCTTCAAGTCCGAAACCATTGTTCTGGAGTTGGAGGATCTGGGTGAAATGGAGCATAAATTCATTCTGCCGCAAGACACGGCGCTGCTCTATTCCTGGAAAGTTCTGAATGCCAAGGGCGACGGCGTTTATTATGAATTCCATGGCCACCCGTCCAGTGCGGATGCGCCCAACTACCCTGAAGGTTTTGAACAAGCCTACAGCAAGGGTGAAGGCACCGGTCAGAACGGATCATTCACCGCGCCCTTCCCCGGTTACCACGGCTGGTACTTTATGAATTTGGAAGAAGGCCCGATCCAGATCGAATTGACCGTAAGCGGATATTATGCAGAACATAAGGAAATGTACCGGGCCGTCGATGGCAAGGTGATCAACAATGTCGAATTCTAGGTCAGAAACTGCTCAAACACGCGGTCGCGCTGTTTTGTGCCGTCCGGATCAAGGCCTGTCTTCAGGCTTGTGAACTCTTCGGCCCATTTTGAGGTGCGGCGGCGAATTGGCGGCTGATCGGCAGCAACACATTCCAGAATCACTGCGGCAACTTCATTTGCACTCTGGTAAATATCAGAGCCGCCATGACGGTTTTCTGCGCCGCCAATGTATTTCTGCAGGATTGGCAGATATTCATCATCCAGCATGCCGCCGGTTTCGCCGACCTGTTTCAGCACATTTGCAGCAAATTCTGATGCGATGCCACCTGGTTCCACCGCTGTGAAATGAATGCCGAAACTCGGTGTGACGTAAGTGGCCAGCGACTCGGTAAAGCCCTCCACAGCGAATTTTGCCGCGCAGTAAATCTCATTGAAGGGCTGCCCCACCAGACCGCCGACGGATGAGACGGTCAATATATGCCCGCTGCGTTGTTTGCGCATATAAGGCATGACGGCTTTCGTGCAGCGAACGACGCCCAGAAAGTTCACATCCATGACCCATGCAATATCTTCTTCGCTGGCCTGCTCGGTCGAGCGAACATAGCCCGCGCCTGCATTGTTGATCAGCACATCAATGCGGCCTTCATTCCTGATGATCGCCTCAACGGCAGCGTTGATGGTTTCGGTTTTCTGTACATCCAGCGGCAGCACCTCAACCGACACGCCGGCTTTGGCGGCGGCTGCATCCAGCGCATCGCGTTTGCCCAGATTGCGCATGGTTGCATAGACTTTGTGTCCGGCCTTTGCTGCCTGCACAGCAATGCTGATGCCAAGGCCTGTTGAAGTGCCGGTTATGAGGGTAATTTTAGACATGGAACTATCCTTTCGGGAGTTGCAATTCAGTCCGTGATTGAGCGCCAGACCCGCTCAAAAGTGCGATCAAGTTCGTCCTGGGTGATGGTGTTTCCCTGCAAAAGCCGGTGACGTGCCAGATGCATGGCGGGGGCCACCAACATCACGATGACGGTTGATACCGGCAGGTCTGCCAGTGTCCCGTCATCAATGGTGCGCTGAAGCAGGGCTGCGATCTCAAGCGGCATGTGAGCGATCTGTCGGGACTGTTCGTCGGTCAGGATTTGAGAGAGGCTGCCAGCTTCCAAAAACAGAAACCCGAACGCGTCTTTGGCGACAAAATCAAACATGTTGTTCCACATTTGACGGATCATCACGGCTGAATCTGCTTCATCTTTCGCTGCCATGATCGTGGCGTGAAATTCGACCTTCAGCTTCAGATAGATTTTCTGAAGCAGATCGTCCTTGTTTTCAAAATGAAGATAAATTGTGCCGGGCGAAACGCCCGCGCGTTTGGCAACCGGCCCCATGGCGACGGACCCAATCCCCTTCTCTGCAACCTCCTGCACAAGGGCCGCCTGAATTTTCGCCCTGATTTGATCTGCTGTTGGTCTCGGCATTGGCTTCTTCAATTTAGTAATGAATATTCATTACTAATATAAATTGTCCGATCTCGATTTCAATGCCCTGTTTTCAGACCTATGAAAAAAGTTGGTTTGTCGGATGCGGACCTATTCAGTAGGACTGGCAAAGGCACTCAGAATTCATGTGACAGAACAGGACAACAGCCATGCAGATGTTTCAAGTGGATGCGTTCACGGACCGGCTGTTTGCCGGAAATCCCGCAGCCGTGCTGATCCTGGATGACTGGCTGCCCGAGCACCTGATGCAATCCATCGCCAGCGAGAACAATCTGGCAGAAACAGCCTTCGCTCGCCCCAACCCATCGGCCAGTGAACCGGGTACAAATTCCAGTTGGGAATTGCGCTGGTTCACCCCCATCCATGAAGTCAATTTTTGCGGCCACGCCACACTGGCGACAGCGCATATTCTGGCAACTGAACACAGCGTAGAAACCGATATGCAGTTTGAAACACGTGTCGGCACATTGCATGTGAGACAAAGCGCAGATGGCTACCAACTGGACGTGCCCGCCTTCCCGCCGCAACAGCTGGAGTCTTTCCCCGCCGAGATCGCCCATATCTTCGACACGACGCCTGCAAAGCCCTTCAAAAACTTTGAAAACATCTTTGCTGAATTACCCAGTGAACATGCCGTCAGAAACTTCATTCCCGACCTCCACGCCATCTCCCAATTAGGCACAACCGGCCTTGTGATCACCGCCCCCGGAGCTGAACATGGTGCTGAAGATGGCGCTGAACATGATTTCGTCTCACGCTATTTCGTCCCGGGCGCAGGAATCCCGGAAGATCCGGTCACGGGTTCAACACACGCAACACTGGTGCCCTATTGGGCGGAAAAGCTTGGCAAGACACAACTCAGTGC
>CAZOCA010000447.1:0-3774 GCA_964578105.1 uncultured Pararhizobium sp. | reverse complement strand
GCATCATGCGGGCAATTCGTCAGGGATTGTCGATGGTGCTGCAGCCGTGTTGATTGGCTCCAAAGAGGCTGGAGAGCGTGCCGGGCTGAAGCCGCGCGCCCGCATCAGGGCCTGCGCCAGTATCGGTTCTGAACCGGCTTTGATGTTGACCGGACCGGTAGATGTCACGCGCAAGCTGTTCGCCCGAACCGGTTTTTCTTTTGATGATCTGGACCTGATAGAAATCAACGAAGCTTTCGCCTCGGTGGTCCTGCGCTATCAACAGGCGTTTGATCTTGACCCTGAAAAAGTCAACGTCAATGGCGGCGCCATTGCCATGGGCCACCCATTGGGCGCGACCGGAGCCATGATCCTGGGCACGGTGCTGGATGAGCTGGAGCGGCGCGATCTCTCCACCGCCATTGTCACCCTGTGCATCGGTGCCGGAATGGGCACCGCAACCATCATCGAGCGGGTGTAGATATGGCTGGCTCTTACACTGCCTTCACCATGGATATCGACGCGGATGGCTGCGCGCTGATCACTTGGGATATGCCGGATCGTTCCATGAACGTCATCACGCAGACGGTGATGGAAGAGGTGGATGCGATCATTGATCATATCGTGCAGACTGACGCCATCAAGGGCGCCATCATTACGTCCGCCAAACAGGGTTCCTTCACGGGTGGTGCAGACATCACCATGATCCAGTCGCTGAACCGGACTGAAAGCCCGGATGCTGCTAAGGACGGTGCAGCAGAGCTTCTGGAAAAATCATCCAGCCTGTCGCGGCTCTATCGCAAGCTGGAAACCTGCGGCAAACCCTTTGTCGTGGCCATCAACGGAACTTGTCTTGGCGGCGGCACTGAACTGGCGCTGGCCGCTCATGGACGGGTCATGCTGGATGATGGACACGCGAAGATTGGGCTGCCCGAAGTGCGGATCGGTATTTTTCCCGGTGCCGGCGGCACCCAGCGGGTGATGCGCATGACAGACCCGCAATCGGGCCTGCAGATGCTGCTTCAGGGTAAAACCCTCACGGGCAAAAAAGCCAAATCTATGGGTTTGGTGGATCATCTCGTGTCTCAGCCAGGTGACCTGGTGCCCACTGCAAAAACAATGCTGGCAGAAGGCCTGTCCGCCGAAAAACCATGGGACCAAAAGGGCTATAAACCTTCCGGGGCGGCAAACATCTATTCCAAAGCGGGCTTCCAGCTGTGGCCCGCAGCCAATGCGCTCTATCGTAAGGAAACCCACGATAATTATCCCGGCGCACGCGGCATCATGAAGGCGGTCTATGAAGGACTGCAATTGCCCATGGATCAGGCTCTGGCCGTTGAAAGCCGTCATTTCGCATCTGTCCTGCAAACGCCGGAAGCCAGCAACATGCTGCGTTCGCTGTTTATCTCCATGCAGGCGCTTAACAAGGGCGCACGGCGACCAGAGAACATTGCAACAGCGCAGCTTGAAACCATCGGCATTGTTGGTGCCGGGTTTATGGGAGCGGGCATTGCCTATGTCAGCGCCAAGGCGGGATTACAGGTTCTGCTACTTGACCGGACCAGAGAAGCTGCAGAAAAGGGCAAAGCCCATTCTGACGGGCTCATGAAAAAAGCTGTGAAACGCGGATACGCGACGCCAGCAGAGCATGAAGCTGTTTTGGCACGCATTGTCACAAGCGACGCCTATGCGGATCTGGCAAAATGCGATCTGGTCATCGAAGCGGTGTTCGAAGATCGTGCCACCAAGGCAGACGTGATCGCCAGCATTGGCGCTGCTTTACCGGCAAATGTGACACTGGCTTCAAACACATCAACTTTGCCAATCACTTCATTGGCGCAACACCATGTGAACCCCGAGAATTTCATCGGTATTCATTTCTTCTCGCCGGTCGACAGGATGATGCTGGTCGAGATTATTCTAGGTCAGAAGACCAGCGATCAAGCGTTGGCACATGCGTTCGATTTTGTGCGTCTGATCAAGAAAACGCCGATTGTTGTCAATGCTGCGCGGGGCTTTTATGCCAACCGTTCGGTAATGGCCTATCTGTTGGAAGCGCATTTGCTTCTGACCGAAGGCGTTCCGGCCGCCATGATTGAAAATCTTGCACTGCAGGCGGGTATGCCCGTCGGCCCGCTGGCCCTGACAGATGAAGTGGCCGTTGATCTTGCCTGGAAAATCCTGCAGGCCACCAAGGCGGATTTGGGGGCTGAGGCGGTTCATCCCGCGCAGGAAAACCTGCTGCAGCAAATGGTGGTGGAGCAGGAGCGCTTTGGTCGCAAAAACGGCAAGGGGTTTTACGATTATGACGGGCGCAACAAGCGGCTTTGGCCGGGCCTGTCCAAATTGGTGCCCCAACTGACCAACCCGGACCGGATTGATCAGATCGACCGGCAGGAGATCAAAAACCGACTGTTGATCATTCAAGCGCTGGAGGCGGCTCGCTGCTTTGAGGAGGGCGTCATTACCGATGTTCGTGAAGCAGATGTGGGTTCCATACTCGGCTTTGGCTTTGCCCCCTTTACTGGCGGAACCCTGTCCTTCATTGACACAATGGGTGTCGCGACCTTCGTTGATTTATGTGATGAATTGGCTGAAAAACATGGCCAGAGATTCCGGCCCAACGAGCTGTTGCGCGATTTGGCTGCCAGCAATGATACATTCTATGGCCGGTTCGCGAATGCCTCTACAGACGCATTTACGGGTGCCATAGAATAAGCCATCTTGCGGTGGACGATCAGTCAGAAGGCGGCATGATCAATTTTAAAACTCTGTCGGGATTGCGACTTGAAAGCGTTGTTCATCAAAACCGCGACTGCCATTATCCTGTCGGCAATGGCAGGTGAAGCTGGAATTGCGCAACAGGCCCTTAATCCCGGTGTGAGCCGGGATGTAACGCCAAGGGGCATGACACCGGCACCGCAAATCACCGCGCCGTTGAAACGTATTCCCGGTGTTGAACCACCAGCGCCAGAGGTGCGTGAGCGCAATCTTTACCGCATTCGGGTGGTGGATACGGCGACATTTGAGGGGCGTTACCTCAAGCGTGTCTGGCAGCTGGAACTCCCTGGTGTGGTCGGCATCTCACGGGACGAGACATGCAAAATTGGCCAAGCTGACCAAGCAAGCGAATCTGGCCAAGCCGATGAGGGTGACTGGCCCTGCGGCGGGTTCATAATGCGCAGCTTGCAGCGTCATATCAGATTAACCGCACTGAATTGCGCGTTCGCCTGGCAGCCATCAGACCAGCCTTTGAAGATATCCTGCAACTTGCGCGGGGAAGATCTGGCAGAACTGGTGGTTTCCAGAGGTTGGGCGCGTGTCGCCGCAGATGCATCGGACACACTCAAAGATCTGGCAGAGGAAGCCGAAAAGCAATCACTCGGCATTCACCAGGCACCGCCACGTGGATGGCAGAATTATCAGGCACTGACCCGGCAGGGCAGCAGCGCTGAACTGCCACCACCGCCGGATTTGCCAATCGCGGATATTGTTGGCCCCTTGCGCCCGCTTGACGCGGACGAAGAGCTGGAAGACGGCTTAGCTGGTAACGAGGGACCCGGAGAGGGCCTCATCGATCAACCGTGAGGTTTCATCCAACCCGTATAGAGCTGTGAAGGAGCCAAAACGCGGCCCCTGATCCTGCCCAAGCAGGACCTGATAAAGCGCCTGGAACCAGCCGCGCAGCGGTTCAAATTCATGCGCTTTGCCGACCGCATAAACTTCGTTCTGAATGGTTTCCCCATCTGCATCACGCGGAAGGGCATCAAAACGGGCTTTCAGATCAGCCAGCGC
>CAZOCA010000446.1:0-3775 GCA_964578105.1 uncultured Pararhizobium sp. | reverse complement strand
ATCCGGTGGCCAGCATTTCCATCACCACTCACGGTGCCTCTGGCGTACTGCTGACTGAGCATGGCGAGCTTGCCATGCCAGTGCTTGATTATGAGCATGACGGGCCTGACAGCATGCGCGATGCCTATGAGGCATTGCGGCCTGATTTTTCTGAGACCGGTTCACCAAAGATCGCTGTGGGATTGAACCTTGGAGCCCAGTTCTTCTGGCAGATGCAGGCTTTTCCAGATCTTGCCGCCAATGTGCAGCACATGCTCACCTATCCGCTATATTGGGCGTATCGTCTGACAGGCGTCATGGCGAATGAGGCCACGTCATTGGGCTGCCATACGGATTTGTGGAATCCCTGGAAAGGCACGTTCTCCTCGATGGTCGAGACCCTGGATTGGACGCCTTTGATGGCTCCGGTCCGCAAGGCGACAGATGTGCTTGGGTTGCTGCATGCGCATCTGGCAGATCAGTTGGGTCTTTCAGCCTCAGTGAATGTATATTGCGGAATTCACGATTCCAACGCCTCGCTGTTTCCGCATTTGATGCAACGGCAAGCGCCCTTCAGTGCTGTATCAACAGGAACCTGGGTTATCTGCATGAGCGTTGGCGGTAAGCCGATTGAGCCTGATCCAATGCGGGACACGCTGGTCAATGTGAATGCTTTTGGTGATCCGGTCCCGTCCAGCCGCTTTATGGGCGGCAGGGAGTTTGACCGTCTTGTGGGAGATCGCAAGGCGGCTGCATCGGAACGGGCCGTGTCGCGGATTCTTGACGACAAAATCATGCTGTTCCCATCTGTGGAAAATCAGACCGGGCCGTTTCAGGGCTACGAACCAAAGTGGACTGTGGCGCCGGATACGCTGACTGATGGTGAATATTACGCTGCGGTCTCGTTCTATCTGGCGCTGGTGACCAATGTTTGCCTGGATCTTTGCGGAGCGGATGGACCGAACATTGTGGAAGGGCCATTCGGCCAAAACAAACTTTATCTGCACATGCTGGAAAGTGCCTGCGGCAGACAGGTCATCCGATCTGAAGCAAGTGCAACGGGAACCAGCATTGGTGCAGCGATGCTGACAAACAACAACCCGGATGAAGGATCGCAAGAATCCTTGCCCGCCGAATTTGCCGCAACGGATGAGCGTTTCGTCGCCTATGCCCAATTGTGGCAAGAGCAGCTAACTGCCAGAGCAACCGACTGAGATTTACCTGCCTGGTTCCCTGATCTTATCAAGCAAAAGAAATATCGTAGTCATCCTCATTGTCTTCCACGGTCAGCCTACCGCTTGCTCGTATCTCAATATTTTCATCATTTTCATATCCAGGCACAGTGAACGTGGCCTTGTACTTACCGACGGGGACGTCGGCAGTCTCGTTGAACTGAAAACCATTGACGCCGCCCCAGCGTGCGCCTCCTCCATGGCCAATACCTTGTAAGGTGACGGTCAGAATGTTCTCTTTGTTGGTGCCTGTGGTTGCGAGTGTAACTGTGGGCATGGGATTTCCTTTCTTTTTTGCATTTGTGCAGGTTTTGTTGGCTAGGCACTGACGTTGGGTCAGGTGCCTATGAGTGGATAGGTTTCTATTTCCACGGCGATGATTTCGGGTGATTTCTGGGTCTGGGCGTAGGTGATTGTCGGCATGCTGCCGGTCAAGTCAGAGTTTGTCTGATCAAGGGCCAGTGGAATGCCCAATAATTCCAAATTTCGGTTCTGAGTGATGCTGGTTTGCTGGGATTGGGTGAGGTTCTGGTTGCCAGAAAACTTAAGCGAGACATCAAAGCCCACGTAAAATGCTGACACCCGTCCGCGCAGCAGGCCGCTGGCCCCGAAGAACATCTCGGGGTTCTTCATATAGCTCTGGCCGACCTGTAGCAGGCCAGACTCAAACCAGTCGCCGGGGGAAAGGGTGATCTTGCCCCAATTTTTTGCAGTTATGGAAACAGCACTGAACGTTCTCAGCAGGTGTTCTGGCTGGGTGGCGGGGTGGTTTGTTATCAAATCACGGGCAACTGCGCTTGGCTGTCCTCCAGTGTTCAGGGATATCCGTATGGTTTGAGGTCTTTGTGGTGGTTTGGTAATTGCTTCATTGGTCCAGCTTTTGCTGGTTTGACTGGCAACCCAGTTAGGTGCCCATCTCAGCACACCTGCCGGCATGATTTTGGTCCATCCGGGGGGAGCGGTTCCGCTGGCAGGACTGGATGTTGGCGCGGTGATGCGTTGCTTTGCCTGTTGCAGGCCAACAGAGGCAGGGAACGTCGCCACATCAATCATATTGAGAAACAGGCGGTAGTTTTTGCTGAAACTATCGGAAGAGCTGGCAAATTCGCCGCCGTTTTGGGTGGATTGGGGCAGATTGTCGGCCAGATAAAACTGGTTCGTCGGAATTGACCCTGTGGCCGATGTCGACCAATCCCAATTCTGTGAGGGAACCAGTACCTGGTTTCTGCCGGTTAGTGGTGTGGCAGATCGCGACGGGGGAGGTGGCAGAGCGCGGCGCGCCATTGCAATAGTCGGAGCGGTTGGCACTCTCATCCTGTTGGTGATTGGCGCTGCTTCCAGATCGTCATCTGCGATCGCGAATTGTGCCAACTCGTCCAGGAACGGCGCAAAAATTCCATCCATCCTATCAACTCCTCAAACGGGTTCGGCGCGTGCGCCGAACCCAAATTGGTTTATCAAGTCAGGGTTTTTCAGTTCCGGGAAAGCCTACCGTGACACCCAGGATCACTGGGTCATCTGACGTCGAACCGCCGGTAACAGTGGTAGAGTTGCCCGTGGTTGACACATCATGCTGGTAATGGCCGCCTGAGCCACCAAAGCTGAAAGGTCCGATCCGCAGCCCTGCGGAAGCGCTGATAGATTGTTCAAAGCTTTTATAGGTGCTGCTTTTCATGGTGATCGAGAATGAGGGCTTGTAGGCCACCACCAGTCCGCTCACCATGGTTGAGCAAATGCCATTTGCACCGAACAGAGGGTGAGCACCACCGGTCGACGAATAGGGTTGCAGAATGCTGTAACCCGTTCCCTTGTTGCCGGCATTTGCCATTTGCTTGAGGAAGCCACCATTGTACCAGGCCCCTGGTGTGATCAGCACATTGGTTGCTGATTGCATCTTCACAGTCGCTGTGACGGAATTGTCTGACTTTGTGATGTTTGTTTCAGACCATTTACCGCTTGCATAAACACCCCAGAATGGTGTGCCGTAGGATACATTTGCCCCGGCCCATGATTTGGTAATAGAGCTGTCGCTTTTGGAGGCATCCAGTGTGATCGACTTTTCACCAATGGTGCCTTTGGTCAGTTCCTGACGCCAGCTTTGACTCGATGTTGAAATGGTGAAACTGGGCTGCCATTCCAGCACTCCGGCTCCGTTTGCCACTTTGGTCCAGCCGCGTGGTGCATCGCCAGAACTTGGCGAACTGGTTGGACGTGCCATGAGTGCCAATGCATCCGACAGTTCTGTAGGCTGATTTGCTGCATTCAAAGATTGGATCTGCTTCAGAATTGCGTCCGCCTTTTTCGTCCAGGTTTCGGCCTCTGTTGCATAGTTTGAGCCAGGACCCGCCATCCAATCAGCAATGGAGGGATATTGGGCCTCAAAGATAACACCGCCATTTTGTTTTGCGGTCAGGTAGGCAGTGTTGGCATTTGTCCAGGTTTTCGTGACTTCATTTTGAGCCGTTGTCACATTGTCGGATAAGTCACTGATTTGTTGCTCAATTTCCGGACTGTTGTTAAAGCCAACGTGACCAAAAATCTGGCGGTAATTGTTAAAAAGAGTG
>CAZOCA010000445.1:0-3775 GCA_964578105.1 uncultured Pararhizobium sp. | reverse complement strand
GGCCGGCAAGACCCAGATTTCTGACCAGTTCCGATTGGGAGATGAGCAGGGTCGAAAAGGCAATCGCTGTTGTGATTGAGGTCAACACACAGGCGGGGGCGATTTTCTGAAGCGTGTCTGCAATGGCCTTCTTCTCAGAAGTCTTGCCCAGATTACGGCGCAGCTCAAAAGTCAAATGCAGGCTGTCTGCCAACGACAAAACCAAAATCAGAACCGGAATGACATTGGTCAGCGTATCAACCGCAATGCCGGAAAGCCCCATGTTTCCCAATGACCAGAAGAGCGCAATGTTCGATGGGACCGAGGTCAGAAAAGCCAGAACGACTGAGCGTAAAGCGACCAATGCGATCAGGAATCCCAATGTCATGCCAATCAGATTCAGCCGCATCAAATCCCCCAAAAGGGAATCGATCAGTATCTGCCTGATAGAGGCCAGGCCAGTGACTTCAAAAGTTACATCCGAGCCTTCAACAACCAGCTGAGCGGCCTCCTGGACTTCCGACAAGATAATGCGGGAGGCCTCCAGCCCGTCACGATCAAAATTCTGGTGATACAGGACCAGTGTGGATTTCAGATCTTCTGATAGAAACTGCCCACGCTCCAACGGGTGGGCTTGCAACCCCTTTAAAGCCTCAGTCAGGCTGATACCAAGTTCGGAAAGATCGACCGGCAAAGCGGGATCAAATGATCCGCCACCTGTATCCGTGCGCAAGGAGAAAATGGAAAAGACGTCTTCCACACCATCAATCAGGGAAATCTCCAGCGCGAAATTGCGCACTCTTTCGAGATTTTCCGGATCATCGAAACCAGGGGAGCGAAACAGAATTGCCTGATCGTTTTCAGACGGCGTAAATCGCTCCTTGTTCTCGCTGTAAAGGCGATAGATGTCGTCCTTACTTCTGAAAGCGGTGGCCACCCCATCATCAAATTTGAGCGTGCTTATCCCGAATATCGACAATGCGGTGACCAGCACAACAAACACCAGAGCCCATTTGGGATAGTGCAGTGACATTTGTCCAAGACGATGGGCGTGATGAAATCTTGCCAGCATAGGCTCTCAATCCAGAACCGCTGTTCGGCCTGCAGAGGCAAGCCCATCGGGGTCTGAATTCAGATAGTCCTGAATGAAATCCCGTTCCTCGACACTGGCAAGACTGTTGTCCCAGCGCTCCAGCTCGGCAGAAACCACTTTTCTGAAAAGAGGCGGAACCAGCACAATGACAAGCATCAGAATTGGGCTGAAGGGGTAGGAAACCGTGTCATCGGTCTTGTCCAGTTCGCCATATTCCTTTCGGGCAGACAAATGGTGGTCGCTGTGCCGAGTCTGATTGAACATGAAGCTGTTTGATCCCAGCCTGGAAAAATCCCAGGAATGATGAACCTGCATCGGCGTCCCTGGAATGCGTGTCAGCCCGTAATGGCTGATATATTGAAACTGCTCCAGAATGACGAGGCTCAGTACAACTGCGCCCAAAAAGCCGAGAACTCCGGCGACCCCGCCTATCAGAAAACTGACAGCGAACAGACCAAGCTGCATCAGATAACCAACAAACACTTTGTTCTTAAGACTGATGAGAGGCCTGCCATTGCGCTGCTGGCGTTGTTTTTCAATGTTGAACGCGTTGCGATAAGTGCCCGTAAAAGACCGGATCAGAAACAGCCAGAAACCCTCGCCCCGATGAGCACTGACAGGATCATCGTAGAAGCCTGCATTTTTGTGGTGCCCGAAGACATGCTCGATTGGCATGCTGGTGTGGAACGCAAAGCCCAACAGCCATTGCCCGATGAACATCCGCGGCGGGCTGCCAAGCCGGTGGGCGAATTCATGAGCTATGTTGCAAACCGCTATCCCCAGCATGCCCATCGTCCAGGTAGCGCCAATGAGCGCCCAAAGCGGCTGCGGCTCTAACACGCTATCAAAACCGGACAGATTGAGAGGCACGTATCCACCCCAGTTCTGATAGGTATGTCCGACGACAATCAGGAAAAAAAGCCAGACCAGAAGAAACAGACCAATGGTCAAAAACAGCGGCACATCCGATGACAATTTATCTTCCCTGTCATCCTTTTCCTCAAAAATCTCATCGATGAAGGAGAGGCTGAAAAAGATCAGAACCGGGCTGACCCACATCCAGATGCCCCCCTTCAACAGACAGAAAGCCGAAAAAACAAGAATGAGCGGCTGAAAGTAAAATCTCATGTGAGTCATTGATGTTTCTGGAAACCTCATACCCATGTTGACAGACGTTCAACGATCACGGCCAAATCCGCCTGCGTGCTGGCACCGGTTTTCTTGAAAACACGCTGCAAATGCACCCGCGCCGTATTGTGCGCGATCCCGAGCGTGGCGGCGGCTTCTGCGATGGTGCCATTTTCTCGGAGCATCATGACCAACTCCGCTTCACGGCCTGTAAGGCCGAATGTTTCCACCAATAGATTTTTGATTTCGCCATCATTTCCCGTGGCCGTTTGCACGAACAGACAGATGGAACTCCACTTATTGCCCGGCCCCCTCAACACATGAGGCAGGCGCATAAACCGGACTAACATCGTAAATTTTGGATTGGTCGAGGGAACAAAGATTGGACGAAACAGCTGTGTCATCAACCCGGATTCATCATCTTGTACGGATTGATAAATCGCAGCCAGCTTCTCCTGCGACTCCTTATGTAACAGTGTCAGAAATCCATCAGCCAAAGCGAGTAGTTGGCCTTTGGACAGCAATGATTCACCGGCCGGATTTGCGAAGAAAAATCTGCATTTATTGTCGAGGAAAAAGAGTGCCGTCGATGATTTTTGAGCCAAAAAACTGTCCAGATCGGCTAGCGGTTTTTCGGCATTTCTAGCCATTGCCAGACGCTTGGCATTGGCACAATGGGTGCTGATAATCCTGAAATCTTCCAGACTTTGCCTGTGCGGCGACGCCTCACCCGCTTCAAATTCGACAGACATGAATGTGGACGTATCCCCTGTGTCCATCAGTCTGGTTCCGATGAAGTACTGCATGTGGCAACGGGTTTCCAGCCAGCGATAAAACTCGTGGCGGGCCATCTCTTCCCTGCTGATGCAGTCCAGGTCTGTGATAATGTGGGGCGCATTGTTTGCCAAAGAATGATGCATGCGCGGATTGATGGCATTCATCTCTTCAATGTATTCTTCTTTGTCGTTGAGATTGACAGAATGCCACTCTGAAATCTGGAGGGTCTTTCTGTTCATTTGAAACAACGCGCCACCGGCGCCATTGTGCAGCTCCACCATGTCACGCACAGCATTCGTCCACGAGCTCAGGCCAATTCCAGCCTCAAACACTGATTGAGCCACAGACTCAATTTTTGACAGCCGTCCCCCGGTCACTTTGGCCTCCCCAAACCAAACTATGATCCAGAGTCCAAAACCCAGTTCCCAACCGGGTTCAGACCCTGGCAGTTATTGCCAGAACTCCTAGCATCATCTGAGAGTTTGGGGTGCTTGCCAATAGTCTGTTTGCGTTATCGGTGTTTTATGGTGTCGCGAGATTGCGGGAAGCCGCAGGCGGAGGGAACAAGACCACAAAGACTTGATGATCAAGAGGTGTGCTGGACCAGAGCCTAACTTGTTATTGACGTATCAAACACCTGCTTGCGGCGCATTGCGCACTTGGGGAAAATTGTTGTTGGTAAAGTTGTAATGTTGTAGAATATCGATACAAAAGGGCACCAATCTTAATTTTTTAAATTGTGAATTATTTGTTCTTTTGCATTTTCTGATCATCTGCGCATTTGCTA
This sequence comes from uncultured Pararhizobium sp., assembly GCA_964578105.1. Classification (GTDB taxonomy): domain Bacteria; phylum Pseudomonadota; class Alphaproteobacteria; order Rhizobiales. Next base: position 11 of record CAZOCA010000445.1, on the reverse strand, counting down.
TATATATATTC
>CAZOCA010000444.1:0-3779 GCA_964578105.1 uncultured Pararhizobium sp. | reverse complement strand
TGATTTTCGGGGTTGGTAGCAGACGGCACGCCACCGAACGGCTTTGGGATTGCGGGCAGGGTGGGGTCCCCAAGGGTCAAGGCCTCATTGTAGAGAAAAGCCAATTGCTCGGCAGCCGAGCAGGCTTGGCTGAGATAGCCACCATTGTTGCGCATGGCATGTTCAAAAACACGTTTCCGTATGCCTGCTGCAACGGCATCTGTTGTCTTGCTATTTTGCACGAAGGCCTCCTCTTTCCAATGAAAATGAAGTGCGCCCTTACAAATGTCAAGAACTGTTGTCTTTTGACTAAATTGCAGTTTTTGATCCGGAATTGCAACAGCTGGATTACAGCGTTTGCCGTTGGTTCCGGCCCCAATGGATGTCCTCAATTCGTGGGCCTGGAATAGAATTTTCTGCCATTTCAGGAATTGGAAGGTCCTGATGGCGCTACAGCAGCAGTATGTATTTCCCTCTGCTTTCGACGGTTGACAAATTTGAGAGGCTTATATTACTTACTAGTTGGTAACAAAAATGGAGGAGTAAAATATGTTGAGGTTAAAAACAATTGGTCTGCTTGGTGCAGCGGCAATGATGGCGCTGAGTGCGCCAGCGAATGCTGAATGGAAACCAGACAAGCCAATCAATATTATCGTGCCATGGTCAGCCGGTGGATCGACCGATCAGGTCACACGGGTCGTAGCACCGATTCTCGCGGAAGCACTGGGTACACCTGTTGTTGTCGTGAACCAGCCGGGCGCATCAGGCTCTATTGGAACCAAGGCGGCTCTGGATGCGCCGCGTGATGGTTACACATGGACCGCAAACGCAATTGCAAACAACGCCACATATTCAGTGACAGGTCTTGTCGAGAACACCTCGATCAATGATTATCGTGTCTATCTGCATGTTGCGAATGTACCGGTTGTCTCAGTCAATGCGGATTCTCCTTACCAGAATTTTGGTGAGCTGCTTGAAGCGATGAGAGAAGCGGAGACCGTTAAAGTTGGTACCGCTGGTGTTAATTCATCTGGCGGAATGGCTCTTGCGGCCATTGGCGAAGCTGCTGGTGGTGTGTTCGGTGCCCGTATGGTCACTTATGATGGCGGTAATCCCGCTGTTCTTGCTGCCGCGTCCGGTGAAGTCACCGCAACCACGCAGCTTGCTGTTGAACAGACTGAAATGATCAAAGCTGGTAAACTGCCTGCACTGGCCGTCTTGTCAGACAAGCCATTGATTGTTGAGGGAATTGATCCGGTTCCACCAATCACTGATTTCCTTCCAGACATGCATGTTGCGCCCGATTACTTCGGCGTGTTCATCCCTGTTGGCGCTCCTCAGGAAGTCTATGACACTGTGGACAAAATCTGGCAGGAAAAGGTCATGAATTCTGAAGCGTTGAGCAGCTATGCGACGGAACGCGGTGCGGTTTTCGATCCAAGCTATGGCGATGCAGCCATGGAGCGGGCGATGCCTGTTGTTATTGCGGAAGCCTGTGCCCGTGTAACGCGCGGTGAAGCAATTGTTGACCCGTCTGAAATCGGAATTGACTGCCCATAAGGGCATCCAACCGTTTGGCGCGCAGGGACACACTCTGCGCGCCAAACAGGAACACCGTTCCTGCGAATTCTAAACAGGTACACTCATGAAGTCTGAATCTCCCATGGCTGACCGGATAACTGCCGCCATCCTGCTGCTGCTTGGTGGCGCGATGTGTTGGGGCGGGTTCGTAATGGACCGGCTTGAAATCCGTCAAATTCATCCCTCCAGCATACCGGGCCTGCTGCCCATTTTTCTTGGCATGATCTTGATGGTCTGCGCGGTCTTTCTGGGCCTCAGCACACGGGGGAAAACGCGCCCGTCAATTTCAGAGACACCGAAAGATTCTGAAAACTGGAGTGACTTTGGTTTCGCTGCTGTCTGGAGCTGCCTGTTTGCAATCCTTATGGTCAACCGAATTCCTTTCGTTGTTGCCTCTGCGATCTACATCGCAGTCTTTACGGGCTGGTATTTGTGGCGGCCGTCGGGAGAGGGTGGAAACCGTTTTAAAATGATGCTGCTCGTTGCGCTTTATGCCGTGCTGGTTGCGGTCGGTGTTTCAGTGCTGTTCCGCTATGGCTTTCTTGTGAGGCTCCCCTGATGGAAGCACTCACCCAATTTGTCGCAGCGATTGCCCACTTCACAACACCGCTGTTTCTGTTCCACGTTGCGTGGGCCACTTTGCTTGGAATTCTGGTCGGAAGTCTGCCGGGGCTCACAGCCACGATGGGCGTCGCCCTGTTGACCACACTCACTTACACATTGGACAAAGATGCAGCCATCCTGGTGCTGATCTGCATGTATGTGGGCGCAATTTATGGCGGCTCCAGATCGGCTATTCTTCTGAATATCCCAGGCACACCTGCCTCCGCTGCAACGTCCCTGGATGGGTTTCCCTTGGCGCAAAGAGGGCAGGCGGGCTACGCCATGGCCCTTGCGACTGCCGGGTCCGCCATGGGCACCATTGTTGGCATCGCACTACTGGTTTTACTGGCGCCGGCCCTGGCTGCCATAGCTCTTGATTTCGGATCGTTTGAGTTCTTCTGGCTGGCAGTCTTTGGGATTGTCATCTCAGGCCAACTCACTGGGGGCGTCAGCCCGTTGAAAGGATACATTGCAGGCATCCTTGGCCTGATGGTCGCAATGATCGGTAGCGAAGGCATACATGCCCATATTCGCTTCAATCTCGGCTTTTCGGAGCTGAATGGTGGCATTGCGCTCATCCCGGCCATGGTCGGAGCGTTTGGTTTTGCCGAAGTCTTGACCGTGATGTTGCGCAAAAAGCCGGTTATGAGCGCAAAAGAACTGAAGGAAGACCGCATCCTTCCCAAGCTGGCTGACCTTTGGAAGTACAAACGAACAATTGGGCGCTCCGGAATTATTGGGACTCTGGTCGGCATTATACCCGGCGTTGGCGAAGATATTGGTGCCTGGGCGTCCTACGCGGCATCCAAACGAAGCAGTAAAGAACGCGAGGAATATGGAAACGGCTCCAAGGAAGGTTTGATCGCTGCCGAGACAGGCAACAGTGCGGTGGTTCCCGGCGCACTCATCCCTGCCTTGACCCTTGCCGTTCCAGGATCTGCGCCTGCTGCCGTCTTGATCGCGGCCCTGTTTATTCATGGCGTTCGGCCGGGGCCCATGATCATGATTGAACAGCCTGACTTCATCTATTCTGTCGCAGCCATGCTGTTCTTCGCGACCCTTGCGATCACGATCTATGGGCTGTCATTGACACGGGTGTTCATACTGGTCTTGCGCATTCCAAGAGAGTACCTCATGCCGGTTGTCTTTACGCTGTGCGTGATCGGACCCTTTGCGTTGACACAGCGCATATTTGACATTTGGGTCATGGTCGGGTTCGGCCTGGTTGGGTTTGTTTTGCGAAAAATGAACTATCCGATGGCGCCGCTCGTCCTCGGTATTATTCTGGGAAGCCTGCTCGACAAATCGTTGCGGCGGGGCCTGACACTTTCCAATGGGTCGCTGGAACCATTTTTCCTGCGCCCGATCTCGGCAATGTTCGTAGCCGTTATCGTTCTGAGTATTATCTTGAGCCTCCCAGCCGTGCAAAAGGCAATGTCGCGTTGGATTGACCGACTGATGCCTTCCGGCAAGCGTGCGGAGGAAGATCAGTGAGCTCCAATCTGAAAGCCGTGAAGAGAGGCCCGAAGAGAGATGCCGCTGCTTCCAAGCGCCGCATTCTGGAGGCCGCGCTTCACGAATTCTCGCGGTATGGCCATGCAGGTGCACGCATGGAT
>CAZOCA010000443.1:0-3782 GCA_964578105.1 uncultured Pararhizobium sp. | reverse complement strand
GAACAGATTTGGCGAACCCAGCGTTTCTAGGAATCGTACGCTTTCAATTTGGGGTTGCCGATCCCTCTCAGCACTTTCATCTGCCCTTCAAATTTACCGCCTGGGGTTATTCGCTGTTTCGAGGGGGACTGTAACGTGAAGCCCGAACGCCTTGCAGATGAAAGTCCGGACATTGCGAGCGCACATTATCGCTGGTGGGCGGCTTCGGGCGGTCTTTTTCTGGCTTTGGTAAGTCTCTATTTTATGTATGGCGGGCTTGCTTTGGGGCTCGGCTCACCTTTTCGTCCCGGAACAGGGGCCTTTCCCTTTTTTACAGGCATGATCCTGTTGGCATTCTCGCTTACGATCATCTTTCGTGATCTGCGCGGTGATGGGTTGGCTGAAGACCCTGACTGGATATCATTCTTTGCTATTGGCGCTGCGCTGTCGGTGTTTGCCCTTGCATCTGGGCGGCTTGGGCTGGTGCCGGCGGCGTTTCTCACCACAGTCATTGCCAGCCTGCCGGATAGAAGCCTGCCATTGTCTGGCAAGGCCATTCTCGGTGCCGTCGTCGCAGCAGGGTGCTGGGTATTGTTTATCAAATTGTTGGGTTTGCCGTTTGATGCCTTCGAGTGGAGGTGGTGATGGATATTTTCTCGAATTTCGGCAACGGTCTGCTTACCGTTCTCCAACCTGAAAACCTGCTTTACTGTTTTATCGGCGTATTTCTGGGAACCTTCATCGGTGTGCTTCCTGGAGTTGGCTCTATGGCCGCGATTGCGATGATCCTGCCGCTCACATTCTATCTGGAACCAACCACTGCGTTGGTGATGATTGCCGGAGTTTATTACGGGGCCGAATATGGCGGCTCGATTGCTTCAATTCTCATGAATATTCCAGGCACACCATCTTCCTCCATCACCTGCATAGATGGCTATCCGATGGCCAGGCAGGGCAGGGCCGGTGTCGCGTTGTTCACCACGGCTGTTGCGTCATTCGGAGGTGGGATGATCGGCATGGTGGTGATGGCTGTGATGTCTCCAGTGCTTGCAAAGCTCGCCCTGTCATTTGGGCCGACGGAATATTTCGCAGTGATCCTGCTTGGTCTTGTTGCGGCCTCGGCGGTGAGTAATGGCGGTGCGCTCAAGGGCATCGCCATGGTTGTTGCCGGACTGATGCTGGGCACAGTTGGTATTGATCTCACCACTGGCGATTTGCGGTTTACGCTTGGTGTGCCCGAATTGCGTGACGGTGTGAACCTTGTGATTGTGGCGATGGGCTTATTTGGGGTCGGCGAATTAATTGCGTCAATTCGCGCAAACAAGGATGGCCGCGGGCAGCAGAAAATCGACTATGCACAATTTTATCCGACGCGTGCAGAGTGGAAAGCCTCAATTGGACCGATCTGGCGCGGCGGTGGAATTGGGTCGTTCTTCGGCGCTTTGCCTGGCACTGGACAGACGGTTGCTTCTGCCGTCGCCTATGCGATTGAAAAGAAAGTTTCGAGAAACGCGGCCAATTTCGGCAAAGGTGCGGTTGAGGGCGTTGTGGTGCCGGAAGCGGCCAATAATTCCGCCACTCAAACAGCTTTCATTCCCACACTGACGCTCGGCGTTCCCGGCAGTGCAAGCATGGCGCTGGTCATTGGGGCCTTGATGATCCACGGCATCACCCCGGGTCCGCGTATTCTCACTGAACATGCCGACTTGTTCTGGGGGCTTGTTGCCAGTTTTCTGGTGGGCAATGTGATGTTGTTGATCCTGAATATTCCGTTGATAGGGATTTGGGTGCGGCTTTTACAAATCCCCTACAAATACATGTATCCGACCATTATCGTGCTGATTTGCATGGGTGTTTACAGCCTGAATAACAACGTCTTCGATATCTGGCTGACACTGGCCTTTGGCATTTTTGGCTATCTGATGCGGCTGTATCGGTTTGAGCCGGCGCCGTTGCTGATCGGATTTGTACTCGGGCCGATGATGGAGGAGCACATGCGCCGTGCCATGTTGCTCTCACGCGGGGATCCGATGGTTTTCCTTGAAAGACCCATCAGTGGCACGCTGATTGGCATTACCTGTTTCCTGCTGGTTTATGGGCTCTTCAAGAGCTTCCGCCAGCACCGTCATGGTCGTGTACGACCCCTCCCAACTACCGAATGAACCCTAGTGAAAGGTATTCCTCCCATGAGTTTTAATGTTTCAATTTCGCGTCGCGCACTTATGAGCGCGGCCATTGTCGGGGCGCTGATGCTACCCGGCAAAGCCGCTTTGGCAGATCCAGGCGCCTGGTCCGATGAGCCAGTGCGGATCGTGGTGACTTTCCCACCTGGAGGGACGAGCGATCTTGTTGCACGTTTGCTCGCCAAATATCTTGAGACCGAGTTTGGTCAAAAGGCTGTGGTCGACAATCGTCCCGGTGCAGCCGGAACGGTGGCGGCCGATTACATTGCCAAACAGGATGCTGACGGCACCGCGCTGATGATTGCCAATAATGCGCCCTTCACAATTGCCCCGACCCAGTTTGAGTCGCTTCCCTATGAGCCGATGACGGACTTTACCCATGTTGCCTATATCGGTGCATCCGCACCGGGTTTGTTCGTCAAGCCGGATGCCGGGGTTGCCACGGTTGCGGAGTTCGTTGAACTGGCAAAAACGCAGTCGGTGTCTTACGGATCGAGCGGTGTGGGATCGATCAGTCATATTCTTGGCAAGGCGGTTGATGCCGAACTGGGCATCGAAACCCTGCATGTGCCTTATCAGGGCAGTGCGCCTGCGATTCAGGATTTCCGGGCCGGTGTGCTCGACACATTCTATGACATGGTGGCTCAGAACAGCGAAATGATTGAAGATGGTGAAGCGGTCGCCATTGGAATTGCAGCAGCTGAGCGTTATCCCGGCATGCCTGATGTTCCGACGTTCACAGAGCAGGGCTTTGATATTGTGATCGAAAACTGGGTGGGTTTGACTGGTCCGGCAGGTATTGACCCTGTTATTGCACAGCAGATTCACGATACAGCGCTGGCTGTTTTTGCGTTGCCTGAAGTCAAGGAACAGATTGAGGCTCTCGGCATTACGCACCGCGCTTTGAGCAGCGCCGAATACACCGATTTTGTCGAAACGCAGATGAGTGTATGGAAACCGTTGATCATCGCTGCTGGCGTGCAGGGCAAGTAGCCATCTGGAATGATTGTACAGGACTTGTAAAATCCGGGCTGTGTTGGCGGCCCGGATTTTCGTTTCTTTGAATTGGACAGGTTGATGATTTATCAACCGCTGCTTATTCCAGTGCCAGAAATTACCAGCAGCATACATAAACGGCCCCAAATTGCCTGCTGAACAGAACTATTTTCATCCTGCGCGTGTTTTACTACGTACTGGCGTAGGTGGGCCTTAAGCGGCTGATCAAATTCATTTTTTCCAAATTTTTTGATCTCGAATCTCCCGCAATCATCGACTGTATTGCGGTCATAATTCTCGTAAAAAGAAAATTTTGTTAGATTCTTCTTGTTTCCGAAAGCGCTTTCGGAATAGGCTCAGAAAGCGCTTTCGGAAAAGTGCCGCGGTGGCCAATGAGCCGCCATTGGGAGGAACACAGTGACACAGCGCATGAGTTTGAAAAAACTTGCCGCACATCTCGGTTTGACTGAGGGGACGGTTTCGCGCGCGCTGAATAATTATCCTGATATCAGCCAAAAGACCCGTGATCGTGTTCAGCAGGCGGCATCTGAACTGGGCTACCGCGCAAATCCGTTGGCCCGGCGGCTGGCGACAGGGGTCGCGGAAGCGGTTGCCTATGTTATG
>CAZOCA010000442.1:0-3785 GCA_964578105.1 uncultured Pararhizobium sp. | reverse complement strand
GGTGAACGCATCACTGTCCAGAACGGATTTGCGTGCTGGCGGGAAGAACTGGGCCATAACCGCAACATTTTCTGCATTGGTCATATGCGCGATAAATTCCTTGGCAAGCTCAGGATTTTTGCTCTTGGAAAACACCACAAGTCCCGCCTGTCCGATAACCGGCGAGGCACCTGCTGGACCTGTTGGCAATGGCGCAATACCCCAGTTGAACCCGGCATCCGGCATTTTGGAGGCACGGGAAATCTGGTTGATGGTCATTGCTGAGCTACCGGAGAAGAAGTCACCCTGTTCACCTGGCGGCACAATGGAGCCGTCTTTGAAGATCATCTCATGCAATTGAGTGACCGCAGCGACCGCTTCCGGTTTTTCAAATCCACACTCGCCACCATCAAAGGCATTGCCACCGTAAACACGGATTGGCGGCATGATGGCGTGCATGATGCGGCTGTCATAGCCCTGACCATCCTTGAACTCAAAGCCCCATTTTCCCTCATTTGCTGCAGCCAGCGCGGCCGAGACTTCGCGGAACTTCGCCATGTCCCATTCGCCCTTGTCAGCAAGGGTCAAAGGATCTTCCAATCCAGCGGCATCAAACATGTCCTTGTTAAAGAACATCATGAAGGGAGATGTGGAGAACGGCACGCCATAGACGGCATCATCGTTGGACCACAGCGCCATGGCTGGCTTTGAAAAATCTTCCAGATCATAGCCATCAGTGGCTGCAAGAGTTGGTGTCAACTCGTCCAAAACACCAGCTTTGACAAAAGTAGGCATTGAATTTTCGAACATCCAGCCAAGATCCGGCGGCGTGCCGCCAGCCAGCTGGAATGTGAGTTTCTGAATGTAATCACCAGCCGGGATGGTTTCAAACGTAACCGTCACATCTGGATGCGAGGCTTTGAAACTGTCACCAATACTGTTGAGCATGCTGAGATGGGCGTCATTGCCCGTCCAGACTGTGAAGCGCAATTCCTGCGCGACAGCCGGAGATACCAGAAAACTGGCACCAAGCAGCGCGGCGGCTGTTATTTTGGTTCTGAACATTGTCATTTTACTCCTCCGTTAAAACTTTGTCTGTGGTCAAAAGAAAGACGGCTTCCAACCCGTCATTGACCAAATTCCATAAGGTTTCCAGGTGCATCACCGATGTCCCATCCACCATTGACGGGAATATCAACGCCCGTGATGTAGCTTGCACCATCGCCGCACAGCATCGTCACAGGTGCCACGCAGTCTTGGGGTGTTCCGGGTCGGGCCATGGGTATTTTGGCCGTGACTGCATTGCGAAACTCGGCTTTTGCATAAAGCGCTGCCATATGGCCGGTCTCAATCGCACCAGGAGACACCACATTCATGGTGACGCCATTGGGCGCGACATCCCGTGCAATGGCGCGCAAAGCCGTCAATTGCGCAGATTTCAGCGCCGCATAAACGGCGGTTTCAGCACGCGGCCGTGTGGCCATGACGCTGCCAATTGCAACCACCCGGCCCCATTTAGCGCGCTCCATCGACGGGACCAGAGCACTGATCAGCATCAGCAGTGAGGTGAAATTCGCGCTCACATGCGCATTGATCAATGCAGGATCAACATCCTGCCAGCGTTGGCGTTTTTCCATTGCCGCATTTGCAATGAGAATATCAATCTGGCCGGTTTCCAATGCCGCTTTTGCAAGCTTGGAGGCCCCGTCTGTTTCCAGAAAATCAGCCAGAATGACCGGACAGGTTTCAAATAACGGCCTGTCATCACCAGATGTTTTGGCATCAACCCGCCGGTGCAGTACGAGATCTGCACCTTGTGCCGCCAAAGCCTGTGCGATCGCGTAGCCAATATCAGAATTAGCACCGGTAATAAGGGCACGCTTGCCGGAAAGGGAGCCTGAGCTATCAGCCATTGGCCACCTCGAATGACGCAATATCGGCTGCATCATAATGGGCCACCAATGTCGCCTGGGCGCCGGCTTGATAACCCGCAGCTATCGCATCATAAATGGCTTCATGCCGCAAAACCGTCGCCTGCCAGTCAGCTTTGGAGCGGTTGCTACGCCGGGAAAACAGTTCTGAGACCTCTCGTTGAACCGAGCGCATGCCTTCAACCTGCATCCTGATCATCGTATTTCCGGTTGCAAGCGCCATGCCGAGATGAAAATCGATATCCGCCTGGGTAAAATCTTCAGGCTGACCGATTGAAGAGCGCATGACCTCCAGGGCCTGCTTCATAACCGTCAGACCCTTTTGATCTCTGCGGTTGGCCGCCAGTCTGGCAATGCCGGATTCCAGCACCAGACGCATCTCATTGGCTTCCTGCAAACGCTTCAGACTTGAGCGCACGGCATAGCCATAAATGCGGTCCAGAGGTTCACCGGTCATCGCCTTGGCACGTGCCACTTTGCCTTGTTGTGTGTGGACCAGACCTGCACCCGCCAGAAGCCGCAACGCTTCACGTGCAATGGGTTTGCTGACATCAAACTGCCGCGCGATTTCGCCTTCCGAGGGCAATGGATCGCCCGGCGCAATGCGCCCGTCAAACAAGGCAGCTGCAATCTCATCCGAAACTGTGTCGGCAAGCCGCAAGGGCGCTGCCCGCTTCGTGTTGAACGTCAAACTGTCTGTCGTCGCACTGCCCATGCTGGCTCCTTCGTGATTTGGCATGCTTTAACATGCTTGATAGCAACATAGCAACTATGTTATTTAATTGCTATGTTGAAGTGTTTACAGTAAGTCTGACTGAGAAACGGGAGAAAACCGCCAATGACAAATGCGTGTCCAAATGCGCAAATGGAAAACCACTCCGACGCCGATCATCTATTGGCGGTCAGAGTCTGGCCATGAACGCGTCTTCTCCACACAAGATGGCCCTCGCCAAGCCTGCACCTGACATCAAAATCACGGATGTCATTGCCCATCCGCTGACCCAGAAGCTTCCGAAATCAACGGTTACATCATGGGGAACCTACGAGCATGTTTCTCTGGTTCTGGTGGAAATTCGCACAGACGCCGGCATCAACGGCGTTGGCGAAACCCTGGCCCGCTTCGCACCAAAAGCCTATGCGGAACTCATCAACAACACCCTGCGGCCAAGACTGATCGGCAAGCCCGTGCACGAGATCAGCGCCCATTGGAACAACATGCGCCGGGCCTTGTCAGGCCGCTGCGGCGGTATGCTGATTGAGGCCATTGCGGGCGTCGATATCGCATTGTGGGACATTCTCGGTAAAGCCGCGAATATGCCCTTGTGGATGCTTTTAGGTGGCGAAGGTCGCACATCGATCCCTGTTTATGCAGCTTCCATCAACTGGGTTGAAGACGCTGAGGCAGATGCAGAACTGGATGCCTATCTGGAAGCCGGTTTTCCCCGCATCAAGATCAAAACCGGCAAACAGGTCAAGGAATCCTGCCGCCGTATTGAACGCCTGCGCAAGCGGGCCGGAGATGCCGCAGAATTATGTATTGATTCCAATTGGGCTTACAATCTGGACGGTGCTGTTGAGGTTGCCAAAGCGTTGGAAGATAATGGATATTTCTGGTTTGAAGAACCTTTGAATCCGGAAGACGAAGCTGGCTACGAGGAATTGCGCAAGCGCACCAGCGTCCCGCTGGCAGCAGGTGAAAGCAACTATACGGTCGATCAGGCGCAACGCTTGGTGCAGAACCGGACCCTGTCTGTGTTGCAGCCAGATATTGCGCGCTCCGGTGGCGTTACGGAAACCCGTCGCATGGCTGAAATGGCCCATGCATGCGGCGTCGGCTATGCCCCCCATATCGGCATGTCAGGCATTGTGTGTGAG
>CAZOCA010000441.1:0-3786 GCA_964578105.1 uncultured Pararhizobium sp. | reverse complement strand
TTCCAGCTGTCCTCATCGCCGCCCAAATAGGTGGAAAACGCTTTCTTTCCCCATGGCACACGGGTCGGCGCAACGATCGGCGAAAAAGCAGAGACGGAGCGAAAACGATTTGGGTTTTTAAGGTGCAGCGTTATCGCGCCATGACCACCCATGGAATGCCCACTTATGCCCTGCCGCGCCATATCAGCTTTTGGAAACTGCGCTGCAATCAATGCGGGCAGCTCATCTATGATGTAGCTTTCCATTTGAAAGTGTTCGGCCCAGGGCGTTTGGGTTGCATTAATGTAGAAGCCGGCCCCCTGCCCCAAATCATAGGCGTCATCATTGGCAACATCATCACCCCGTGGCGATGTGTCCGGCGCAATGACCATCAAGCCATGTTCAGCAGCGAGACGCAAAATCCCGCCCTTTTCCATAACATTTGACCAATTGCATGTCAGGCCGGACAAATACCAAAGCACTGGAACCGGTCCATCTGAGGCTTGTGGTGGCGTGAAAGCCGCGAACCGCATCGTGCAATTGCATGTGCTGCTTTCATGATCATGCACCGAAAGTGTGCCACCAAATGCTTTGGTAGACTGTACTTCTTGCATCAATAGAGCACCACAGAGCGGATGCTTTCACCTGCATGCATGAGATCAAAACCCTTGTTGATGTCATCGAGCGGCATTGTATGGGTGATCAGGCTATTGATATCGATGCGCCCTTCCATATACATGTCAACGATCTTCGGCACATCGGTGCGCCCACGCGCACCCCCAAAGGCTGATCCCCGCCATGAGCGGCCAGTCACCAATTGGAATGGACGGGTTGAAATTTCTGCGCCAGCGGGCGCAACGCCAATGACAACACTCGTACCCCAACCTTTGTGGCAGCACTCAAGTGCCGTGCGCATCACATCGGTATTGCCGATACACTCAAAGGAATAGTCCGCACCGCCCCCAGTGAGTTCCACCAAATGGTTGGTCAGATCACCCTTGACCTCTTTTGGATTGACAAAGTCGGTCATCCCAAATTGCTTCGCAATCGCTTGCTTTGCAGGGTTCATGTCAACGCCGACAATCTGACGGGCACCAACCATTTTCAGGCCCTGAATCACATTGAGGCCAATGCCGCCAAGTCCAAACACGACAGCCGTCGAATTTGGTTCCACCTTGGCCGTAAACATCACGGCACCAATACCCGTTGTAACACCGCAGCCAATATAGCAAATCTTGTCAAATGGTGCGTCTTTGCGCACTTTTGCTAGCGAAATTTCCGGAAGCACCGAGTAATTTGAGAATGTCGAACACCCCATATAATGCAGCAGCTTTTCGCCCTTATAGGAGAAACGGCTTGTGCCATCGGGCATCACACCTTGACCCTGCGTAGAGCGAATTTTTTGGCACAGATTTGTTTTGGGATTGAGGCAGTACTCGCATTCGCGGCATTCTGGCGTGTAAAGCGGTATGACATGATCACCTACTTCCAGCTCCTTAACGCCCGGTCCCACCTCTACAACAACACCCGCACCTTCATGACCCAAAATCGCAGGAAACGCGCCTTCCGGATCGGCGCCTGAAAGCGTGAATTCGTCTGTATGGCAGATGCCGGTTGCTTTCATCTCCACCAAAACTTCGCCAGCCTTGGGTCCTTCAAGATCCACTTCGACCACTTCCAAGGGCTTGCCCGCTTCAAAGGCCACAGCTGCACGCGTTTTCATGAAAATCTCCCGAATTGTTTTCAGGAAGTTAGGCGGATTTAATTACTTGATGCAAGGGCTATCAGACGGAAAATACTAAATCCAAGATACGCCCAGACAATCCGTTAAGATTAACAACGTAATCAGCTTGTGTCGTTAAATAGCTGCCACTAAAATAGGAAATGGGAAGCAAAATAGACAATTCGATGATCAGCAATTTGGTGCAAGTTGCGCTGCGTCCGACGACAGTTTTAGTCGCATTCGCGGCTGGCTTGTCCATGCTCTATATAGTTGAAGATAGCTTGCAGCACATGCCGTTCATTGCACTGATCATCGTATTGATAGCGTCGGTGGTATACGCGCTTTCAAGGCGCTTTGCCTTTTCCACATACCTCTCCCTCGCATTCGTATTTACCATAACAATCATGTCTGTGGCCAAATTTCGCGGCAAGGGCTTTGACCTGCACGTTTATGATTTCGCGTTTACCGGCACCGACCTAGAGGCTTTGAAATTCATTGGAGCCGAATACACAAATCTGGTAGCGCCGGTATTGATGTTACTGGCCCTCGGCATTGTTACACTTACCGTAATATGGCGAAACGAAGCCCCTTCAAAACACCCAACTCGGTATTGTTTTGCACCGATTGCGCTGTCTGCGGCTCTGTTGCCAATCAGCTACCCAATTAGTGCGTCTGAACCCCGCTATTTTCACTATCTATCCGGATTTAACTCTTCATCTTTCTTTATTTCATTTTTGGATATTGCTGACAGTTTCACGCAAGAACCGATCATTGCCGGCGTAAATGCCAATCAGCTGGTCGAACCATTCGAAGGCGACAATAACTGCGATGGTTTTGAGACCAAACCGGATATCTTTGTGGTGCTCAGTGAAAGCGCCACCAATTTTATTATTTATCCGCAGGTAAACACCAAGGGCGTCTCAGACAACTTCTTTAAGTCTCAAGACGGCAAAACGCATACCCTAAATGTTGAGACTTTTGGTGGCGGCACATGGGTATCAAACCTCGCTCTCATGACAGGTCTGCCAACGCGTCAATTCGGGTGGCGCTCCCCCTATCTTACCGTTCAACTTCAAGACCGGGTGAAAGCCTCACTAGCAATACTTCTGAACCGCTGCGGTTATAAATCAACCGTCGTCATGCCCATGAAACATTCATTCGTCAATGAAGGCCCATTCTTGGAATCCATCGGCTTCGATACGGTCTTAGGCTATGATGAAATTGGTGCATCACTCTACAATCATCGTGATAATTTCTACTATGGCGCAGCCGAAAAAATCATTGATGAGCATATTAAATCTGACGGTCGGCCATTGTTCATGGAAGTTCAAACCATGTTTGCACATTCGCCCTTTGATGAACGACGAGAAGAGCAAATTCATGTTCAGCAAGATGCTTTTAGTGACGACCCGATCCTGAACGAACACATTCGCCGCGTTTATATTGCGCAAAATGATTTCAAAGCATTCATCGAGCGACGAAAAAAACAGCAACCTGACCGGCCATTCGTTGTGCTTGAATTTGGCGACCACCAAGCGCTGGTAACACGGCCAATGGCCGATGAAATCGCGGGTGGAAACAGTTTGGCTGATCCCAATTCAGTTGCTTACCAAACGCACTATTCCGTACATGCCTATAACTTTGGCTTGGATTTAGAATATCTTGATTGGCCGCAACTGGATATTGGATTTCTTGGCATCAGCTTCATGCAATCAATCGGCGTTCCGCTGTCACCCATGTATGAGGATCTCGCCAAACTAAGAGATAGATGCAATGGACAGTTCGATGGTTGCGACGATCCAAATTTGATTGATCTGCACATCAGCCGACGCATTAGCTCGGGGTTGCTCACTCTACCAAGTTCATGAAAAACGCGGGCCAAGTGACCCGCGCTTTATTGATATCAAACTGAATAGAATCAGAGCGCCAATTGGTAGCTCTCGGGCACGTAGCGGAAGCCGCTGCCACTGGTTTCAACATAACCAACAGCCGGGAAAGGCATGTGGTAGCCGATAAACGGAATCTTATCTGCAGCAAGCATACCAAGCACTTTTTTGCGTGTCGCCGCAGCAGCCGCCTTATCG
>CAZOCA010000440.1:0-3806 GCA_964578105.1 uncultured Pararhizobium sp. | reverse complement strand
GTTATCGGTGTTCCCGTTGCATTCGCAATGGGTGTGGCAGCCCTGGCAGCCTTCTTTTATGAAGGATTTCCGCTGCTGATCCCGTTCCAGCGGATTGTTTCTGGAACCACCATATTCTCGCTTCTGGCGATCCCGTTTTTCATATTTGCGGGCGAGCTGATGCTCCATGGCGGTATCGCCAAGCGGCTCGTCCACTTTGCATCAGCTCTGGTTGGCCATGTGCGCGGCGGACTGGCGTCGGTCAACATTTTTTCCAGCATGCTGTTTGGCGGCATCTCGGGCTCGGCTGTCGCCGACATTTCCGCGCTGGGCTCCCTTCTTATCCCGATCATGAAGGAAAAGGGATATGACGGTGACTATGCGGTCAACGTAACGGTGACGTCGTCCATTGCCGGTGTCGTCATTCCACCAAGCCACAACATGATTATTTTTGCTGTGGCCGCCGGTGGGGGAATTTCCATTTCGAAACTGTTTCTGGCAGGCGTAGTGCCCGGAATTTTGATGTGCGTTTGCCTTGCAATCGCTGCTTATGTCATTGCGATCAAAAAGAATTACCCCTCCGAGCCATTTCCCGGATGGCGCACCGTTGCAATTACGGCCGCGTCGGCTCTGCCGGGTTTTGTAACCGCCGTCATCATAGTGGGTGGCGTCTTGTCCGGCGTGTTTACGGTTACTGAATCAGGTGCATTCGGTGCAATCTATGCTTTGCTCCTGACCGCCTTTGTCTACCGTTCATTGTCCTGGAAACAGTTCAAGACCGCCGTTACCACATCTGTGCGAACGACCTCGATGGTCATGATCCTGATCGCATGCGCGGGTGCCTTTGGCTATTTGCTGGCGCTTTATGAAGTCCCCGGATTGTTGTCCAGCTTCCTGCTCTCGATCTCTGACAATCCATTGATCATTCTCCTGATGATCAACATCATGCTGCTTCTGTTGGGCATGATCATGGACATGGCGGCTCTCATCCTGATCTGCACACCCATATTCATGCCGATCGCGACAAGTCTTGGCATGGACCCGGTGCAATTTGGCATCATGCTGATGATGAACCTCGGCCTTGGCCTGTGTACGCCGCCCGTCGGTGCCTGCCTGTTTGTTGGCTGTGCCGTTGGTAAAGTGCCGATTGAAGACGCGTTGAAAACAATCTGGCCCTTCTATCTGGCAATTCTCGCAGCCTTGCTGTTGGTCACCTACGTTCCGGCCATCTCGCTGACCCTGCCAGCCCTGATGGGGAACTAGGGAAGTTCGAGACTCCGATAGGCCTCACATTTCTATCTTATCCCCAACACATTCCCGGCTTATTTCAATTGAGTAGATTGAAGTTAAACGCATGTCGTGTATGGCGTTTTCTGACAACCACGTTATTGTAAAATCTGAAAAACCTGCAACCCTTCGCTGAGGCGCGTTCCGTGTCTCAGAATACTGTATGTATGGAGTCTTTTTGAATGCGGCTGTCGCGGTTCACAGTCAGGTCATTGCCTGCTTTTGTGATCGCTCTGTTGGTGATGGTGCCAGCAGTGCCTGCGCCCGCATATGCGCTGGAACTGTTCGGCAAATGTCTGTTCGGTGCCTGCAAGAGCGATGGTTCCGCGGACAGCGATCTGATTGACCCGAAGGAATATGAAGCCGAACTCACCATCCTGCCCACAGAAGACGAAATTATTGCCAGCGCTGTGCAAGGCGCTTCTGAATTGCTGCGCGGGAGCGGAACGCCTATTGGTGGCTCTGCAGGGTTGATTGCCCGTGCCAAGGGCGACTATCGCCGCATTCAGGCCGCGCTTTATAATGAGGCGCATTATGGCGGTGGCATATCGATTAAGGTGAATGGCCGTGAAGCCGCTGACATTCCCGCTGGCACCCAGGTTCCGGATGTATCGACCGTGGATGTTGTGGTGACACCCGGCAATAAGTTCAGCTTTAAAGACAGCATTGTCATGAACCCGGCACCGGCACCTACCGACCGGAAAGATGTTGTTGACCTGCCCGCAGATCGCGGCTTTGCAGATGGCGAACCAGCGCGCGCAAAAGTGGTCCGGCTGGCGGGTGAGTTGTCGCGCGAAGCATGGCGTCAGCAGGGTTATCCGAAGGCGCGCGTTTCAAAACAAACAGTTACAGCCGTGCACCCGGAGGATTATCTGCGCGTCTATCTATGGATGGCTGAAGGTCCCTATGCCGTCTATGGCGATGTCACCGTTGAAGGCACCGAGCGCATGGATCCGGAATTCGTGCGCTACATGGCGGGCCTCATTAAAGGTAAGGAATTCGATCCTGATGATCTGGAAAAGGCGCGCAAGCGACTAGAGCGATTGGGGGTCTTTTCTCTGCAGAGAATTGAAGAAGCGCCAAAAGTTCTGTCAGATGGCAGCCTGCCGATCACCATCAGAACCAGTGAAAAGAAAACGCGCCGCATTGGCATTGGCGCAACCCTGTCCACCATCGACGGGGCAGGGGTGGAAGCCTATTGGCTGCATCGCAATCTGTTTGGAAAGGCTGAACGTTTGCGGATTGACGCGCAAATTGCCGGTTTCGGCAATACGGTCAATTATGACGAAATCGATTACCTTCTTGGGGCCGAGTTCACCAAACCCGGTATTTTCAATCCTGATACGGATCTGAAACTTGGATTGACCGCCAAGCGGGAGGTCAACGAAACCTACACCGAGACATCTGTCTCCGGAGAGGCAACGCTGACCCATTATTACTCCGACGAGCTCACCTTTACCGGCGGATTGTTTGCCGAGTTCGGCGAGTATACGGACACGTTCGGAACCCGCCAATTGTTCACAACGGGCATTCTCACAGAAGCCACTTTTGACAATCGTGACAACAAACTGGAGCCAACCAATGGCTTCTATGCGGACCTGAAGGCGCGGCCCTTTTACGAATGGGAATTTGAAAGCGCTGGCCTGCATCTGGAATTGGAAGGCCGCACCTATCTGGCGCTTGGCAGCAAGAAAACAGTTCTCGCCGGACGTATCAAGCTGGGGTCTCTGGCCGGCATTGCCGTGACCGAGGCTCCGCCCGATCTGCTGTTCTTTACCGGTGGCGGTGGGTCAGTGCGTGGTTATGGTTACAAGAATATCGGCGTGAACGAGCCGGATGGCTCGATCTCCGGTGGTCGCTCGCTGCTTGAAGGCTCGCTTGAACTGCGTCAGCGCATCACCGAAAGTTTTGGTGCGGTTGCCTTTGTCGATGTCGGCACAGTTGGCGCTGAAAGCACCATAGATTTTTCAGAAGACATCAAAGTCGGCATTGGCGCCGGGCTGCGCTATTACACTGGCCTCGGCGCTATCCGGCTGGATGTGGCGGTGCCCCTCGATCCGGATGAGGACGACCCGGCCTTTGGTATTTATGTCGGCATTGGACAGGCGTTTTGATTGTGAGACCGCTGCTTTCCCTCTTCACTGCTGTTTTCCTGATGATTAGCCTTGTGCCGCAAGCTCTGGCGCAGGAAGAGCAGGAAAAGTCGACTTTTGTCGCATTTGTCGAAGGTCAGCTATCAACGCCGAACCGTCAGATCCGCCTCAATGGCCTGGTAGGGTCTCTGTCATCGAATGTCTCATTCGACAGCATCACAATTGCAGATCAGGCTGGCGTTTGGCTGGAGATCATCAAACCTGTCCTGATCTGGAACCGCACGGCCCTGTTTCGGGGGCGTCTGGAAGTTGAAAGCCTGGAAGCTGAGCGCATTGATTTCAATAGAAAGGCCCTGGCCGACGAAAGCCTGCCGTCGCCCGAAGCAGGCAGTTTTGCAATTCCCGATCTGCCAGTGGCCGTAGAACTTGAAAAACTCAGTGTACCAA
>CAZOCA010000439.1:0-3806 GCA_964578105.1 uncultured Pararhizobium sp. | reverse complement strand
TGCCGGGTATTTCTGAGAGTGCCAAGATTTTTGCCGGCGTTGATGTTACCAAAGAGCCGATCCCGGTTTTACCAACGGTACACTACAATATGGGTGGGGTTCCTACCAATTATTGGGGCGAAGTGATTGGCGGTACAAGCGATGACGACATCGTGCCGGGCTTGATGGCGGTTGGCGAAGCGGGTTGCGCGTCCGTACATGGTGCGAACCGACTTGGCTCAAACTCCTTGATTGACCTGGTTGTGTTTGGCCGGGCAGCGGCAATTCGTGCAGGGCAGGTGATCGATCGTGATGCGCCGATACCTGAAATCAATGAGAAGTCTTGTGAGAAAATCATGACGCGTTTCGACCGGCTTCGGCATGCCGATGGCAGCACGCCGACCGCAGCGCTGCGTTTGAAAATGCAGAAAATAATGCAGGAAGATGCTGCTGTTTTCCGCACACAGGAAACGCTTGAACAGGGCTGCAGCCGCATGGACGAAACCTATAAGGAAATGGCCGATATCAAGGTTACGGACCGCTCAATGATCTGGAACTCGGATTTGGTTGAAACGCTGGAGCTTGAAAACCTTATGGCAAATGCGATTGCCACAGTTTATGGCGCTGAAGCCCGTAAAGAAAGCCGCGGCGCGCATGCGCGTGAAGACTATAAGGGCGGCAAGTTTGATGGTCGCGACGATAAGAAATGGCGGAAACATACGCTGGCCTGGGTTGCTGATAGTGGCAAGGTGAAACTTGATTATCGCGCGGTGCGCACAGAGCTTTTGGAAGAAGGTATTGATTTGGCCAAAATTGCGCCAAAAGCACGGGTTTATTGACCCCAGATTGTTTCAATTGTTCAATTGAACGCCTTGGTGCACTTAAACGACGAACGCTCTGGTTTTAACCAGAATTTATAATTTGCTGGCTACGCTTACGTTTGAGGCAGCAAGTTATGAATTTACAACAAAACAAGCTGATTTCGCGGATTAGCGGGCTTAGTGCGTGCGCTGCGGTCGCGGCTGCAACGGCCTTTTTTGTTTCCGTCATCGTCAAACCGTCAATGCTGGTTTTGGTACTGGTCGGTGTCGGTGTGTTTTTTGCCATGTATCTGCTTGATAATGCAAATAGTCGGTCCGGTGCGAATGCTGACCAAGGCCACAAAAATTCCCGCTTCCTTTTATCGCTGATCCCGGTGCTGTTTTATGGTGTTTGGATTTTTTTCATGGACACTTTTGGCTATTTTAACTGGGGTGCCACGCTGTTCCACTTGGCCGCGGGCGCCGGTGTGCCAGGGGTAGCGGGTAGTTATCTAATCCATGGCTTTGGAACAATACTGGCGGTTGGAGTTTTGATTTGGGCGCTTTTGGCACTCAAAAAGCGCGGCGCTATAAACCGGCATTTGGATATTGCCCTGGCACTTGCCGCCATTTTTGCCAATCCCATGATTGTGGGGCCGGTGAAAGCGACGGCGTTTCCCAGCCCCTATCGCGACATACTAGCCACCTATTTTGTCGACGCGAAACCGCTCGTTCAGCAAAAAATTTCCGGTGTGCCCAAGAGCGTTCTACATATCTTGCTGGAAAGTGCTGAACGCACTTATTTTAATGAACCGGTTTTTGGCGATGTCATGGCGCCACTTGCGCCTTTTGAGCGACGTGGCTTTACAGCCCATAACATGATGGAAGTAACCAACACCAACCATTCGATTGGCGGTGCTGTTGCGGCAAATTGCGGATTACCTTTTCAAAATGATGCCTTTGTGGGGTCTGGCACACTTAAAGAGTTCAAAACCTTTCTTCCGCGCCTAACGTGCCTGGGTGACGTGCTTGAACCGCATGGCTACGAGATGAGCTATTTTTCAGGCTGGCCAGCGGACTTCCTGGGTCAGGGCGTCTTTTATAAAACCCATGGTTTTGACGAAGTGTATGGCTCAGATGAAATAGCAGAAATAGCGCCGGGTCCTGGAGAAATTTTTGGTGTTGCTGATGATCAGGTGCTTGACGCTGCCTACGCAAAGCTCGAGCATTTGCATGAGAAACAAAAACCTTATGTTGTCACAATTGGCCTGAGCGGGGGGCATGCTCCAGATGGCTTTTCCGCCGATGTCTGTTCTGGCAAAACGGGCGTTGGCGCTGATCAACCGAGAATTTTAGACGCGGTAAAATGCACAAATATGCTTGTGGCAGACTTCATCAATAATGCAGAAAAAGCGGGCATGTTGGATAATACAATTGTTGTCATTCAAAGTGACCACCTTGCCCATGAGAGCACTGTGAGTGACGATCTTGCCAAGTTCGAGCGTAGAAATTTGTTCATTATGTACGGTCCTGGTATTGAACAACAAAAACATGATGCGCCGTCTGCCAGTTTCGATATTTATCCGACTGTCCTGCAAGCGCTGGGTTTTGACCTTGAAGCCGGGCGTGCCGGTGTTGGAACATCGCTCTTGTCTGGCGAAAAATCGTTGGTTGAGATTGAAGGTTACGACAAGACAAATTCAATTATTACCGACGATCAAGTTTTGCGGCGTCAGATTTGGCGGCCCGAAAGCGTCTCTGACCTCCCATCGAGCTAGTTCAAGGACAATAGTCGTGAATCGGCAAGGTTCGAGCCTATTATTACCCCTTTGGAATCATTGTGCATTGCGATTTGACTTGTTAAACAAGCGTATCGAATTGCCCAAAATATTGGACTTGAAATGGCTGAGCTGACACTTCCAAAAAATTCCACCATGTCTGAGGGCAAAACCTGGCCCAAGCCTGAGGGAGCGAGCAATGTGCGTGAGTTTCGTATTTATCGCTGGAGCCCGGATGATGACGCCAATCCGACCATCGATACCTATCATGTCGATATGGATGATTGCGGCCCTATGGTGCTTGATGGGTTGCTGTATATCAAGGACAAAATTGATCCCACGCTGACATTGCGTCGTTCCTGCCGCGAAGGTATTTGCGGCTCTTGCGCGATGAATATTGATGGCACGAACACGCTGGCCTGCACCAAGGGCATGGATGAAGTTGATGGCACTGTGAAAGTGTATCCATTGCCGCATCTGCCGGTGGTGAAAGACCTTGTGCCGGACCTTACCAATTTTTATGCGCAGCATCGCTCCATTGAGCCTTGGCTCAAAACCACAACGCCGGCGCCTGAAAAGGAATGGAAGCAAAGCCATGATGACCGCCTGAAGCTGGACGGCCTTTATGAGTGTATTTTGTGTGCCTGTTGTTCAACTTCTTGCCCGTCTTACTGGTGGAATGGTGACCGTTATCTTGGGCCTGCGGTGTTGCTTCAGGCTTACCGTTGGCTGATTGATTCGCGTGATGAAGCAACCGGCGAACGTTTGGATGATCTTGAAGATCCATTCCGCCTTTATCGATGCCACACCATTATGAATTGCGCACAGGCATGCCCGAAAGGTTTGAACCCTGCCAAGGCAATTGCTGAAGTCAAAAAGATGATGGTTGAACGCCGGGTTTAGGCTGGTATTTTACTACCAGCCGCAATTTCTGATTGCTGTTTGACGAACTAATTTTCGCTTATCAATATCCTGACAGGATTGGTGGCGATTATGAGCAAAGATACAAACCGGAGACTTCAAACTCGGCATTCGAGCCCAAAACGTGTTTGGTTTGCTGCAAGTTTGTTGGTTCTGTATAGCGCATCAAATTCTGCAGTCGCATTGAGCTTGCCTGTTGCCAAACCCCAAATTGCAAGCATCGTTGAGTTGATTGCCACATGCAAGTCATACTCTAATTGTGAACAGGCTGTCAGAAACTGGTGTGCTGGGGCACATCCGCGCGCAGATGGCGATGGCGACGGGATTC
>CAZOCA010000438.1:0-3809 GCA_964578105.1 uncultured Pararhizobium sp. | reverse complement strand
GAATAATAGGCAGCTTCAAACAAAACAAACGCGATGAGTGCCGAGTAGAACCCGCCAATCGGACGTCCCAAAACCAGCGGAACCAGAAAGTAAAACCAGAAGATTACCAGGATCAGGGGTACAGACCGAATGAGGTTCACGTAGCCAGCGGCCAAAAGCGACAGGGGTAGAATGCCAGAGAGCCGTGCCAACGCCAACAGCGTGCCAAGCACAATCCCGCCGACGATTGCCAGGAACGTCAGCCACAGGCTGAGCTGCAATCCTTCCCAAAGAAACGGAAGCGACTGGATGATAACGCCAAAATCAAAATCGTCCATCTTAAGCCTCCTTTCCTACAAATCCTGGAATGGCAGTATAGCGTTCCAGAGTCTGGCTGATCACGGTGGCAACAAGCGCAATACAGACATAAATCACGGTTGCTGCCGTAAAGGCTTCAAAACCCTGAAATGTGTATTCAGCAATCTGCTGGCTTTGCGCTGTCAGTTCCAGAAGCCCAATCGTCAGAGCCAATGATGAGTTCTTGAAAACCGTTAGAAATTCGGAAGTCAGCGGCGGCACAATAAGCCGGAAGGAAATAGGCAGCAGAACATGTCTGTATGTCTGCGCAACGCTCAGCCCGTGGGCTTTTGCTGCAGCATTAAGACCAACTGGAACAGTTTCAATCCCGGCACGCACCTGTTCGGCAATTCGCGAGGCGGTGTAGAGTGCCAGTGCAATCACCGCAGTGGTAAATTCCGGATTGGGCATATCGCGCTTCATCCAGCGGCCCCAATCATCGGGCACCAGTTCCGGCACGGCAAAATACCAGATAAACATTTGCACCAGAAGCGGAACGTTTCGAAACAGCTCAACATAGGTGCCGGAGATAGCTCGGATAAAACGGTTGGGTACCGTGCGGCCAATCCCGACAAGAGAGCCAACGACAATGGCAATGCACCAGGCACAAAGAGCAACAGCAATCGTCCACCAGAACCCACTGATGAGCCAGCCGAGATACTCTTCTTCAAACAGGACGCCCCAATTCCAATTATAATCCATCAGCTTGCCTGCAATTTGCCCCAGAAAAACGGGCCACTATTCTAATTTTGATCAGTGGCCCGAATGATTATCGGATTAGTTTGGCAAGCCGCCAAGTGTGAAGGCAGCTTTCAACAGATCATCTGCCGGAACACCCAGTGGATCGAACCATTTTCCGTAGATGTCATTGATTTCACCTGAACGGAAAACCTCTGCCAACGCCTTTTTGCCTACCAGCTCAAAGGCACTGTCATTCCTGCGCACCATCAGGGCATAGGGATCAAACGACAGGAAATCTCCAACAACTACAAAATCGTCAGGATTCTTCGACTTGGAGATCAGACCAAACAGCAAAATATGATCGGAAGAATAAGCGTCAACACGATCGGTCTCGAGCGACAGCATGCCTTCAGCAAGATCACGCACAGGCAGGATTTTCACATCCATGCCAGCAGCTTCAACGGCCGCTTTCACAGCGCGTTCATTTGTTGTGCCCTGTGCAATAGCAATGGACTTGCCATCCAGATCAGCAACCGAATTGATGCCACTATCTTTGCGCACCAGCAGTTTTGTGCCTGTTATAAATGTGGTCGGCAAATACTCAACCTGCTGCTGCCGGGTCAGATTGTTTGTGGTTGACCCACATTCCATATCAATCGTGCCATTGGCCAGCAACGCAATGCGGGTTTTTGGATTGATAGCCACATATCTGACGGCAACATCCATTTCCAGTTCCGCAGAAACGGCTTCAACGATTTTCATGCACAGATCAATCGAATAGCCAACCGGCTTTTGACCATCATCAAGATAGGCAAATGGAACCGATGATTCCCGGTGACCGATGACAATCTCGCCGCTCGCCTTGATTTTTTCAAGTGTGCCGCCATCTTGCGAAAACGCGGTGGATACACCACCAAATACAAGTCCCAGCCCAACACAGGCCGTGATCAGTTTGGATTTCAATGTAGTCATTCTAAACTCCTTCAGGGTTTTCAATTTACGTATTCTGGAAGATCAAAAGTTTCGGGATAGCCGAACAGTGCAGCACTGCCGCCAGTATGCAGAAAGACGATATTCTCCATACCGTCGAAATGCCCTTTGCGGATCAAGTCAATCAGGCCGTCCAGACCTTTGCCGGAATAGACCGGGTCAAACAGCAGGCCTTCTGTCTCGGCCAGCATTTTGACCGCTTTGCGCATGCCATCCGTTGGCAGGCCGTATCCGGGGCCCACATAATCGCAAATCGCGCGCACATCGCTGCGCTCAATCGTGACACCAGCATCAAGATGTTTTGCGGTCTGGACAGCCAGATCAAAAACCATCTGTTCCTGCTTTTCGCGCGGGGCCCGCACACCAATACCAAGCAAATGAATATTGCTCTTGATTGCTTTCAGACCCGTCACCAGACCAGCCTGTGTGCCAGAACTACCCGTTGCATGAACCAAAGCGTCTATCTTGAGCCCCATATCTGCAGCCTGTTCGACCAACTCACGTGCACAATTCACATAGCCCAGCGCGCCAATAGGATTGGAGCCACCTCCGGGAATTATGTAAGGCGTGGCACCATCAGCGCTCAACCTATCAGCGAAGCTTACCATCTCCGCAGCCATATCCGTACCGCCGGAGCGCTTGGAAACAGTCGCACCATGGAGCCGATCCAGCAACACATTTCCATTCAGATTATATTGGGGATCATTCGAACCGGTGCGGTCTTCCAACAGGATATGACACGCCAATCCTAGTTTTGCCGCCGCAGCAGCCGTCTGACGGGCATGATTGGATTGGGTCGCGCCCTGCGTGATAATGGTGTCGGCACCCTTCTGCAGAGCATCGGCCATCAGATATTCCAGCTTGCGGGTTTTGTTTCCGCCAGATGACAACCCGGTGCAATCATCGCGCTTGACCCAAAGCCGAGGGCCGCCAAGAAGCTCTGACAAACGATCCATCGGTTCCAATGGTGTCGGCAAATGCCCAAGTCGGGTGCGCGGAAACGCTGACAAGGCAATGGACAGATCCTTACACAGCTTCAATTCCAAAGCCGAAGAACTTGAGTGGAGAGCTTGTTCGTCGTCATTTTTATCATTTTGCAAATCCACTAGGACTCCTGTTAGCCAAACTTTTTCTTATCATTGAGCAGGATTTCCATACTGAAAAGTGCCAATATGTCTGCCTAGCCAAATAAAAAGTATGTCTGGGGGCATTTAAAGTGGATTTACGATGGTTTGAGGATGTTTTGGTTCTGCTGGAAGAGCAGAACATGACGAGAGCAGCAGAACGACGAAACATCACGCAACCTGCTTTTTCCCGCCGCATCAGATCGTTTGAAGAATGGATGGGCGTGTCGCTTCTCCAGCGCAAGGCCAACCGGGTCATACTAAGCCCGTCTCTGCTGGCCAATGAAGACGAAATACGGTCAATGATTCTCAGCGTTCAGGAGCTGCGCAACAAAATCAGCACGTTCAAACCCGAGCGATCTGTCATCACCATTGCCACCCAGCATGCCCTGATCACCTCATCTTTTCCCGATATTGCAGCCATCACACGCGAACATATGCCCTCACTCGGCTTTCGCCTGCGAGCCGGCAATCGGGGTGAATGTGTATCGGTTTTTCTGCGCGGTGATGCCTCCATCCTGCTGTGCTATGAAGATGAAACCGCCAAACCGATGCCATTTGACGATTCCATCCAGCATGATGAATGGGGGACCGACCGCCTTGTGCCTCTGGTCGGTGGAAAATTCCGTTACAACAGGGCCAATGATGGCAGCGTGGACGATTTCACACCTGCAATCG
>CAZOCA010000437.1:0-3813 GCA_964578105.1 uncultured Pararhizobium sp. | reverse complement strand
GCAAGATTGATGCAGAGCCATCTGGCGCCGCAGACACAGCGCCGTTTGAGCCCAATGCGACATGACCTGGCAAATGCGGAACAAGTTGTCTTGCAACGCCAATCGGGCCAACACCTGGTCCGCCACCGCCATGTGGAATACAAAATGTCTTGTGCAAGTTCATGTGGCAGACATCAGCACCCAAATCTCCGGGTCTGGCCAGTCCCACCAGCGCGTTCAAATTGGCCCCGTCCAAGTAGACCTGACCACCATGTTCGTGCACCTTTGCGCAGATTTCCCGAATTTCGGCTTCGAACACACCATGCGTGGACGGATAGGTAATCATCAGAGCTGCAAGGTTGTCTGAGTGCTGCTCGGCCTTCGCTGTGAGATCAGCAAGATCCACATCACCCTCATCATTACAGCGCACGACAACCACACTGTAACCAGCCATTTGAGCGGATGCCGGATTGGTGCCATGGGCCGATGATGGGATCAGGCAAATATTGCGGTGCCCCTGTCCGTTCGCCTCATGGTAGCCGCGAATGGCGAGCAGCCCGGCAAATTCGCCCTGGCTACCTGCATTGGGTTGCAAACTGACCTTCGCAAATCCCGTGAGCTCTGACAGCCAACGATCCAGATCATCGATCATGATGGCATAGCCGCGACGATGGGCGGCCGGAGACAGAGGATGGATGTTTCCGGTTTTCGCCCAGGTTACCGGCATCATTTCTGCAGCCGAATTCAACTTCATTGTGCAAGAACCCAGAGGGATCATGGCACGGTCAAGCGCCAGATCCTTGTCCATCAGCTTACGCAACAACCGCATCATCTCGGTTTCTGACCGGCAGCTGTGGAAAATATCCTGTGACAAAAACTTTTCGCTCTCGCGTTCCGCAGTTAGCGCGCTGCTTGCGGCAGTCGAAACTTTGACGCCAAGCAAGCCGCAAAGCGCCTCCAGATCTGCTTCCGATGACGTTTCATCAAAGGCGATCGATATCGTGTCAGAATTGACTTTACGCAGCAGATAGCCAAGCTGTTCCGCTTCATCACACAATGCTTGCGCCTTGGTGGTGCTGCTTACTGTCACCGTATCAAAATAGTGGCTGGAACCGGTTGTATAGCCGCCCTGCTGCAAGGAAGTCGTAAGACGGTTGGCCAATGCATGAACCCGTTTTGCAATGGCAGCCAGGCCAACCGGCCCGTGCCAAATCGCATAGGCTGCAGCCATATTGGCCAGAAGCGCCTGAGCGGTGCAAATGTTGGAAGTCGCTTTTTCGCGCCGGATGTGCTGCTCCCGTGTCTGCAGCGCCAGACGATAAGCGGGGCGACCATGGGCATCAATGGATTCACCAATCAAACGGCCCGGCACAAGCCGGGTCAAAGCCGAAGATGCTGCCATATAGGCTGCGTGTGGCCCACCATTGCCCAACGGAACGCCGAAGCGCTGCATGGAACCGACACAGATATCTGCGCCCCACTGCCCCGGCGGTTGCAACAACACCAGAGACAGCGGATCTGCTGATACAATGACAAGAGCACCAACGGCCTTTGCCGCATCCACAATCCTTGCCGGATCGCTCAGCGCGCCTTCAGTATCGGGGAGCTGCAGAATAACGGCCGCCACATCGCCATCCATCTCACCATCATCTACGGTAAACCCAATCGTTGCCGCACGAGTGTCCAGGACATCGAGCGTCTGTGGATGCAATTTGCTGGCGATGACAATGCGGTGACGCTTCTGCCTGTGATGGCGAAACGCCATACCAGCAGCTTCTGCCACCGCAGTTGCCTCATCAAGAAGTGAAGCATTGGCAATTGGCAACCCTGTCAATTCAGCCACAAGTGTTTGAAAGTGAAACAACATTTCCAAACGGCCTTGAGATATCTCCGGTTGATACGGCGTGTAGGATGTATACCAGCCCGGGGTTTCAAGCAGGTTTCTCTGAATCACCGGTGGCACATAAGTGCCATGATACCCCTGCCCGATCATGGATTTGGCAACGATGTTCTGCTCCATCTTGCCGAAGAGTTCAGCAAGCGCCGCTTCTTCCCCAATGCCATCTGGAATATTCAGAGTCCCCTCCATCCGGATTTTGGACGGGACGGTCTGCCCGATCATCGCCTCCAAAGAGGTCATGCCCAAAGTGTTGAGCATGGAACGCTGATCCTGAACACCAGGTCCAATATGACGCGCGAGAAACGGGCTGTCTGTCATTGTAAAATTCTCCGGGAAGGCTGTAGGGCTAAAGGATCAGGAAATCTGGGCGGTATAGGAGGCTAAATCCAGCAATTGCTCCAGTTCGCCCGGTTTGGAGAGCTTCATTTTGTAAAGCCAACCGGCGCCTTCAGCATCTGCATTGACCAGAGCGGCTTCATTGGCGAGTGTTTCATTGATCTCGACAATTTCGCCTGATGCAGGCGCATATACATCCGAAGCCGCCTTAACGGACTCCACAACCACCACATCATCACCTTGTTCCACACTCGTGCCAGTCGTCGGCAGATCAACAAAGACAAGATCGCCTAACTGCTCCTGCGCGTGGTTGGTAATGCCAACGGTCGCAACGTCGCCCTCGACGCGCAGCCATTCATGCTCTTCGGTGTAGTAAGTTGTGCTCATTTGTGTGTCTTCCTTTGCAAGGTAAAATTATCGTTTGTACTGATGTGGAACAAAAGGCAGCTTTGCCCTCTGCATGGGAATTTTCTTGCCACGAACTTCAGCAAATATGGGCATATCGGCAGCAGAAACAGCAATCAGCCCCAAGGCCACGCCGCTTTCGATTGAAGGGCCATAGCCGCCAGATGTCACAACACCAATTTCAGATCCGGCTTCATCCAGAAGGAGCGCACCTGCCCGTACTGGCATGCGCCCCTCAGGCACCAGTCCAACCCGCATCCGGTTGCGCCCGGCGCTGATCTTGTCTGCCAGCGCCTTTGCGCCAATAAAGGTCCCATCATTGCGCAGTTCCTTGGGAATTGCCCAGATTAACCCGGCTTCATGGGGACTGATGGTGTTGGAAAGGTCCTGGCCATAAAGAGAGAGCCCCGCTTCCAGTCGCAAACTGTCTCGCGCACCCAGGCCAACAGCTATGACGCGCTCGTCGCTCAACAAAGCTCGGGCAAATGCGTCACACTCCGTCTCAGGCATTGCTATCTCGAAACCGTCTTCGCCCGTATAGCCACTTCTGGAGAGGAACCAGCCCGGTTTTGGTTCAATGCCTGTCATGAAGTCCATCTGAGATACGGCAAAGCCATGATCTGCCAGCACAGCCTCAGCTTTAGGTCCCTGCAACGCCAGAAAACCGCGCGGTATCACATTGACGGATACGTCAAACGCTTCCGCATGTGCCCTGATATGAGCGACATCCTTTTCCGCGCAGCCTGCGTTAGCGACCACAAGATATCGCAGATCATCTAACCGGGTGATAATCAAATCATCAATAATACCAGCAGCATCGTCCAAAAAAAACGTATAGCGGGATGCATTGATTCCCTGCTCACTGGCAACATAGGGGCACAGATGCTCAATCAATGCCGGAGCCTGACGGCCCGTAATCTCCACATGCACCATATGCGAAATATCGAACAATCCAGCAGAAGCCCGCGTATGCAAATGCTCTTTCATCAACCCCAATGGGTAGAACAACGGCATATCATAGCCCGCGAATGCACCCATTTTGGCACCTTCGGCAATATGTAGATCATATAGAGGGGTCTGTTTCATATGGGCTCCCGACATCAAACAACAGAAATCGTCCACTGCAAAATTGCAATGGCCGACCCCTCTGTCTAAAGCCTGAGAGACTTGCACAACCGCCAGCGGACAATCAG
>CAZOCA010000436.1:0-3821 GCA_964578105.1 uncultured Pararhizobium sp. | reverse complement strand
CAGGATAACACCAGCACGACTGCTATCAGGACAGCAAGCGTAATCAGCCCCCACATCATGGGCCCGCCAAGTGTCCCCTTGCCAGCTTCCACTTCCAGAGCCTCTTCCGCGTCGTGAACCGCCTCGCCAATTTCCCGTGCTACATCTGTGATGTTGTCACCATGGCCTATATCTGAGTCTGAGTCTGACGGCTGATCTGTTTCCTCGCCCGGGACGGCGCCGAGTTTTGCCGCAAGATTACCGAAGAATTCATCCGCCATTCTTTTGGCAGCACCATCTACCAGGCGTGAGCCAAGTTGCGCCAGTTTGCCACCAACCTGCGCTTTTGCTGTGTAGGTAAGGATGGTTTCATTACCCTCTTCTGCCAGGGAAATGTCAGCACCGCCCTTGGCAAAGCCCACAGCACCGCCCTTGCCTTCACCGGTTATTTTGTAGCTCTTTGGTGGATCAAGATCAGACAGGGTAACCGTTCCCTTGAACTTTGCCTTGATTGGACCGACTTTTGCCGTCACCTGGGCTGCCATTTCCGTATCAGATGTTTTTTCAAGGCTTTCGCACCCCGGAATGCACTCTTTGAGAACATCAGGATCGTTGATGGCTTCCCAAACAGTTTCGCGTGTTGCAGGGATGCGGTATTCGCCAGACATATCCATGACTTAGACTCCCAATTCGGTTCAGACCCCGATTTTTCCTGAAAATGCACTATGGGCCGCTATTCAGCAAGTGGTTGGTGTGTGGACTCATTTCAATCATCGCTTGGGTCGACAATGGGGATTTGCTATAGCGCGGCAGGGATACCTCGGAGCCAAGATGATCAATGACGTAAAAATGCTGGAAACGGCAGGCTGGGAAGACTACGCCCTTTTGGACAGTGGTGAAGGACGCAAGCTGGAACGCTATGGCTCAGTGATTGTCGACCGCCCGGATGCGCAGGCTATCTGGAAGTGCTCCAGCCCGGATTTGTGGGATGAGGCTCAGGCCGTTTTCTCAGCAGATAAGGATGAGGAAGGCGCAGGGCGCTGGAAGCGGGCGCCGGGTCTGGATGATGAATGGAGCATGTCGTTTCAGGATGTGCGTTTTATCTGCCGTTTTTCCGCTTTTCGCCATGTAGGCGTCTTTCCGGAACAGGCTGCCCACTGGGCCTGGTTTGCAGAGCGCATCTCACGCGCAAAGGCGGCTGGACGCACGCTGAAAATCCTAAATCTGTTTGGTTATACCGGCGTCGCATCTCTGGTTGCCGCTGCAAGTGGTGCGGAGGTGACCCATGTGGATGCTTCCAAGAAGGCTATTGCCTGGGCCCGAGAAAATCAGGCGCTTTCGGGATTGGACAACAAGCCGATCCGTTGGATTTGCGATGATGCGGCAAAATTTGTTGCCCGCGAAGGGCGACGCGGCAATGTTTATGATGGCATTATCCTTGATCCGCCCAAATATGGACGCGGTCCCAAAGGCGAAGTCTGGCAGGTGATGGAAGATTTACCTGGCTTAATGGATGATTGCAGGGCAATCCTTGCCCCCAAAGCCGATTTCATGATCCTGACAGCCTATGCGATCCGCGCCAGTTTCTTCATGGCGCATGAGTTGATGCGCGACAGGGTGGGCGATATGGGCGGTACTTTGACCAGTGGCGAACTGGTACTGACAGAACAGACACCGCAAAGCGCGCAAGCGCAGTACACACGCAGGCTTTCAACGTCCATGTATAGCCGCTGGGAGGCCTGAAAATGGTTCACGATAGAAATTCCGACGAACGCGGCAGCCCCGAAAAACGGATTTCAGGGCAGGTGAAGCAAATTTCCAGCGTGTCCAACCCGATTGTCAAAGACATTCGCGGACTGGCTCTGCGCAAGAATCGCAATAAATCAAATCTGTTTCTGGGTGAGGGGCTGAAACTGGTCACCGATGCGCTGCAGAAAAAATGGCGTATTCAAGATATCATCTATGGGAAATCGTTTTCCGATCAGGACGCGATTGCGCAAGCCGCCGCCAAAGTGCGCGCTGCCGGTGGGTCAGTGCTGGAAGTTTCCAATCAGGTGCTGGAGAAGATCTCCAGAAAAGATAATCCGCAAATGGTGCTGGGTGTTTTTGAACAAAAGTTCGAAGCATTGCAGTATGTGCGCCCAAAAGACGGCCAGCTTTGGGTTGCGCTGGATCGTGTGCGTGATCCCGGCAATCTGGGAACAATTTTGCGCACAGCAGATTGTGTTGGCGCAAAGGGTGTCATTCTTGTGGGCGATTGCACAGACCCCTATTCGATAGAAGCGGTTCGTGCCTCTATGGGCTCGATCTTTCACATGCCGTTGGTGAAGGCGTCTGAAGGCGAGTTTCTGCAGTGGAAAGAGCGCAGTTCTGCTTCTGTTGTCGGAACCCATCTGGCGGGTGCTGTTGACTATCGGACGGTCGATTATTCTGGTGTAAACGTGGTTCTGATGGGCAATGAGCAGCAAGGACTGACAGATAGTTTGGCCGCAGCCTGCAATCAATTGGCGCTGATTCCGATGGCCGGTCAGGCCGACAGTCTCAATCTGGCGGTATCGACCGGGGTTGTGTTGTTTGAGGCACGCAGGACGGCCCTTGAAGTCACCGGCTGATACCTGAACTGGGTATTGGGAAGTTCACATAGTTTGCTCTGCTTGGGGGCGTTTTACTCATTGATATGATTGGGGGATTCCAAATGGTATTTGGAGGATTTCTGGTAGCCTTGTGCAAGAGACAGAATTGACAATTCATCGTGCATGGATGCCACTGCCTGCAAACCCACAGGTAACCCCTTGGATGTGAAGCCCACAGGAATTGAAGCTGCCGGTTGGCCTGTGAGATTGAATGGATACGTAAATGTAGCCCACGAGACGATGTTCTTGTCCTCGTATCCCGGTGGTACATCAAGCCCAACACCAAAGGCTGCAACTGGTAGGGTCGGTGTCAGTAAAATATCATAGGTCTCAAAGAACTGACGCATTTTTTCGCGAAAGTCGTAGCGCTGGAAAACACTGCCATAATAGGATTCCATGTCCTGGTTCAGAGCCTTCTGCAGTATGTCCAACACGGGTGGATCAAGTTTATCGGGTTGGCTCTGGATAACGTTTCGGAGCCTTGTTCCAACGCCAGCATAAAATTCTGCAGTCCACATATCGATGGGATCATCCATCACATTTTCTACAAGATCGACTTGAAGACCTAGCCGTTCAATGTGTTTGACCGCCTGCTCTGTCAGCTGCAAGACCTCTGGATCAACGCGTCCATAGCCAAGTGTGGGGCTCCAGGCAATTTTCAGATTTCTGTAGGATCGGTTTGCGGCCGTGAAATCAGGTTGGCCTCCGGTCACCGTGAATGGATCGCGGTTGTCATAGCCGGAGATTGCAGAAAGGACTTTGGTGGCATCTTCAGCGGTGCGTGTCAGAGGCCCGACATGGGCCAATGTAGGGGTCGCAGATGTTGGATATACAGCGACCCTGCCAAAATTGGCCTTGATCCCAAACAGACCGGTCAGCGCTGCGGGAATTCTGACTGATCCGCCGCCATCAGTGCCCAACGCGTAGGGAACCATCCCGCACGACACCATTGCGGCAGCGCCGCAACTGGAGCCTCCCGGCGTCAGATCCGTGTTCCATGGGTTTCGTGTGATGCCGGTGAGCTGACTGTCGCCAACAGCCTTGCAGCCAAATTCACTGGTGGTTGACTTGCCGAGAATAACGGCACCAGCGGCACGCAAACGTTCTACCGATGGTGCATTCAAGGTCTGGTTTGCGTCCCCGGTGGCTTTGGACCCTGCGCGCATGGGCATGCCCTTTACCGCGATCAGATCCTTGATTGAGGTCGGT
>CAZOCA010000435.1:0-3828 GCA_964578105.1 uncultured Pararhizobium sp. | reverse complement strand
GGATCGTGGATCTGGAAGAAAAACTCAAGCAGTGCACGATAACTGGTAGCGGCAGGGTCGAAAATGATCTCGATCCCCTCAGCGTGGGTTCCATGATTGCGATAGGTGGCATCGGGCACGTCGCCACCGGTGTAGCCGACCCGTGTCGACAACACCCCAGGCAGTTTGCGGATCAAATCCTGCATGCCCCAAAAACAGCCACCTGCAAAAACAGCGCGTTGATTTTCCATCAGATATCCTCCACTTGGTTTATGTAATCGCCATAGCCTTCAGACTGCATTTCATCACGAGGCACGAACCGAAGCGATGCCGAGTTGATGCAATATCTCAGTCCACCGCGATCTTGCG
The DNA here is from genome assembly GCA_964578105.1 of uncultured Pararhizobium sp. GTDB lineage: Bacteria > Pseudomonadota > Alphaproteobacteria > Rhizobiales. Next base: position 3,480 of record CAZOCA010000435.1, on the reverse strand, counting down.
GCCCATCAGAGAACACATGGCCCAGATGGCTGTCGCCGTGGCTGGAGCGGACTTCTGTCCGGATCATGCCATGCGCATCATCGCGTAGTTCGTTGACATAGGCAGGCTCAATCGGCTTGGTAAAGCTGGGCCAGCCACAGCCGCTGTCAAATTTATCAGACGATGCAAAAAGCGGCTCGCCGGATACGATATCAACGTAGATCCCGATCTCTTTGTTCTCAAGATATTCGCCGGTTCCGGGCCGTTCTGTGCCACTTTGCTGGGTGACGTGAAATTGTTCTGGCGTCAGCTTGGCAATGGCGGCGTCGGTTTTCACATAGGATTTCATATCTTCCCTCTCGGCTTTACTGCGTTGAGATAAAGATGGGGTCGCGGAAACTGCATTACCAATAGCAGGAGGCTATAGATTCCATTCGCGTCAGTCCCAGTTGAATTTCGAAGACATCTCAAACAACTGGCGCAATTCCATCGGGTTTCCTGATCCGGAAACCACCACAAAAACCACTTCGCGCACCAAATCAAGCCCATCAACGGGACGCGTGACGATCCCCGGCAAATAGGCCGAACGTTCTGGCATGATGCAAACGGCATTCCCCGACTGAACCATCTGCTGGACCCAATCCTCACGCTCTGAGCTAAAGCGGGGGTGCATCAGTATGTCCCGGTCCATGAAATACGCAACGATCTGGCTATGAAATTCGCAGTTCAGCCGATCCATATAAGGTTGCTCGGCCATTTGCTGCGGGCTCACCAAATTTTGGGAAGCCAATGGATGCGTTTCAGCGAAGGCCAGCATCAGGCGCTCAGAATAAAGAGACTGAACGGCGAGTTTGAAATTCTGCTTTGGTGCCTGGGGCAGGAAGCATCCATCGTATTTCCCGGATAAGACTTCGTTGGCACCCTCGCCGGGCTGAAGCGCGTGGACATTGATCTCAATGGTCGGAAGTTCCCGCATAGCATGTGTCAGGAACCCTGAAATCGCGGCCGGTGCGATTGTCGATGCCACCCCCAGATTAAGGACACGTCGACGCCCTCGGACCGAATTTTCAGCTAACTCACGAACGTTTTGCACGCCTTTTTCAAGACGCATGAACTCAATTTGGACTTCACGGCCCAAAGTTGTCAGCCGCGTGTCTTTGCCATCCCGATAAAGTAGTGGGCCTCCCAGTTCGTCTTCCAGCTTGCGGATCGCTTTGGTCAGGCTCGGTTGCGAAACACCGCACCGGCGTGCCGCCTCCGTGAAGTTCAATGCATCTGCCAAGTGAAGGAAGTAATTGATCTGATTGAGGTCCATAGCTGCTTTTGCCTGCTGTCCGTCATCCGGGATTTTGGAACAGATTGCAGCTTAGGGTGCGGACCCTAGACTAAGCGAGATTTTGGCTCATCCGTTTTGTGATATTATGCAGCCGACCGGCCGTATTGCAAGCGCCGTTCGTTGCTTCGGCATGGTGGAGGCCTACTGCCGCATGCCCATGCAAAAGCAGTTGGCCAACGCCTTCTGCCGTAATGGAGAATTGACTTCAACACTCAAAGACCGCACACGAGCCTCAAGGGGCACACACCCTACGAGTTTGTAATCCGATCACCAGACCAAAACTGGAACAGAGCTAGCGGAAAAGTCGAAGCGACCCCAAATGCCCCTTGAAAAAAAACGCTGGAAACGATCTGATCGGCTCAGATTCAGCGATAAAGCTGGTGGCCAACATCGCGCGCAGCTGAAGCCTTGGCCCAGGCTTTTTATCAAGACCGCCTCGTTAACATAAATGTGCCGAACAAATAAGAAACTTGATTTTGAGGAATAATTGACAGTGCTGATCCGAATTCTGATGCCGCTCATATTTGCCTTTGCGTCGGCTGGCATATTTGCCTTTGCCTCGGCTGGCATATTTGTCTTTGCGTCGGCTGGATATGCCGCTGAAACGCCTCAGATACGCGCCGCAATTCTCAAAATTGGAACGGTGAACTGGGAACTTGATACCATCAAGCGAAACGGTTTCGACACGGCCAACGAATTTGAACTGATTGTCCAGCCATATGCGGACAATGGCGCCACCCGCGTTGCGCTGGCAGGTGGTGAGGCTGATGTGGCCGTGGCTGATTGGATTTGGGTCGCGCGCCAGCGTGCCGCCGGAAAGGATTATGTCTTTATTCCATATTCCAAGGCCGTTGGAGGTTTGGTCGTGCCCGCTGACAGCCCGGCACAAAGCTTACAGGACATGGTAGGGCAGAAAATCGGTATAGCTGGCGGACCACTCGACAAGAGTTGGCTTATCCTGCAAGCCTATGCGCAGCAGGAATATGATATACAGCTTGCGGCTAGCACTGAGCAGGTGTTTGGCGCGCCGCCGCTGATCTTCAAGACGGCGCTACAGGGTAAATTGGGAGGCGCCATCAACTTCTGGCACTTTCTGGCCAAGATGAAAGCAGCCGGAATGCGTGAACTGGTGTCCGTTGCCGACGCGTCCAAAGCGCTGGGACTGAACCCTGATACGCCGCTTCTGGGGTATGTTATGAAGGACAGCTTTATTCTGGAAAATCCTGACATTGCCCAAAAATTCTACAATGCATCGCGTGCGGCGAAGGCTCTGCTCGCAAATGATGATAGCGCGTGGGAGCCGCTGCGTAAGCAGATGAATGTCACAACTGACAGGCAATATGAAACGCTGCGGGCTGATTTTCGCGCCGGGATACCAAAGGAGGGGGCAATTGACGAAGTCGGTGCCGATAGGTTTCTTCAATTGATGGCTGAACTTGGCGGCAAAAAACTGGTCGGCGCGGCGACAACATTGCCCGCTGGTCTGTTCGCGAAGATCGAATGACCGCAGTTTATACCCCGTGACGATCCGGATATTATCCCTGTTCGCGCTGCTTGCGGTTTGGGTGGTTGCAGCGAGCCTGACGGCCGACCCCCAAATCCTGCCCTTGCCAACTGCGTTGGCGAGACCTTTCTGGTCGGAACTCATTTCCGGCGAGCTGCCATATCATCTCGCAATGACAGCTCTGCGGGTCGCCTGGGCTTTTTCGCTCGCAATGTCGATCGGGCTCATACTTGGTCTGGTAATGGGAATTTTTCCCAAAATCGACAAATGGCTGGACCCATGGCTGGTGGTTTTTCTGAATCTTCCGGCGCTGGTTCTGATTGTGTTGTGTTATCTATGGATTGGTCTGAATGAGACCGCCGCGATTATCGCTGTGACGCTCAACAAAATCCCCAACGTGACAACCATCATCCGTGAAGGCGGCCGTGCGCTTGACCCGAATCTGGCAGCGATGGGTCAGGTCTTTGCCATGCGGCGCAGAACCTATCTGCGCCATGTCATTCTGCCCCAAATTGCGCCGTTTGTTGCTGCCGCTGCCCGGTCTGGCATTGCAGTCATTTGGAAGATCGTCCTTGTGGTTGAATTTCTTGGACGTTCCGACGGGATCGGCTTTCAGATCCACTTGTATTTCCAACTGTTCGAAACCGGATACGTGCTGGCC